>JAJDYQ010000033.1 GCA_022825085.1 Gammaproteobacteria bacterium | reverse complement strand
CATCTTATTTATAGAATTGATAACCGGGTCCTGCATGTCCCGGGTTGCGCCATACGCATCAAATCCCATCTTTTTTGCCATAGCGTCCCGACGAGCCTTTACTTCGTCTGGAGTCGAACTGACAATGCGCCCAGGAATGCCGACGATTGTTGCGCCTGCCGGCACCGACTTAACAACTACCGCATTAGAACCAATACGGCTATTGTCGCCGATTTCAACCGGCCCAAGTATTTTGGCACCAGCCCCAACCACGACATCGTTCCCCAATGTCGGGTGACGCTTTCCTGGAAACCAGGAAATGCCTCCCAGAGTGACTCCATGATAAAGCGTGCAATCATCACCAATAATGGTAGTTTCTCCGATCACAATACCCATACCATGATCGATGAAAAAACGCCGACCAATTTGTGCGCCGGGGTGTATTTCAACCCCCGTAAACCAACGAGCAACATAGGACAGCATACGAGCAAGCCACCGCAAACCATTGTTCCACAGCCAGTGATTCAGCCGATGCAATATAATTGCATGCAGGCCTGGATAGGCTGTCAAAACCTCAAATGTCGTTCTCGCCGCCGGGTCACGATCAAAAACGCTTTGAATACTTTCCTTTAGATCTCGAAACATTGAATACATTCAGTTTTCATTCAGCTTATTATCAATCATGCTCAGAATCCCCCTCATAATCTGAACTTCCGGATGTGTCATCATCGAGCGGTTAAACAGACGCATAACCCGGCGTCTGAGCAACTTGGGTTGTTGTGGTCGATAATAGCCAACCTGCTGCATGATATTGAAAAAATGATCATAAAAATGTTGCATCTCGTCACGGGTGGCCAGTATCTCTTCCGACTGCTCAACAACTTCGCCTGCTGCCAGCATTTGTACCATACGCATTTCATAGGCAATGATCTGTACAGATGCAGCCAGATTGAGAGAGCTGTAATGGCTATTCGCTGGAATATGGATTTGAAAGTGACAATGGTCCATCTCTTTATTGGTCATACCGGAGTTTTCGCAACCAAAGACTACCGCTACGTCGCCCTGCATTTGACGGTGATCCCACGCTTTTTGAGCACCTTCGCGTGGGCCAAGTAATGGCCAGGGCAGATCACGCAAACGTGCACTCGTACCCATAATCAGATCACAGCCCTCCAGGGCCTGTTCGAGGCTTTCAACGATCATGGCATCAGCCAACACATCATCTGCCCCGGAAGCGCGTGCTGTTGCTTTGGCACTTGGGAATTCAGCAGGTTCTACCAATACCAGCCGGGAAAGGCCCATGGTCTTCATGGCACGTGCAGCCGAACCAATATTACCGGCCTCAGTAGTACGGATAAGTACTACACGAATACGACCAAGAAAGTTTTGATCAATACCCAATTGTTCTGCCTCAGCACGGGACAAAAGCCGTATTTTACATCACGGTTACAAACAAACGATACTGCTCCCTAAATAAACACTTCAAAATGGGAAAAAGCCATCGGATAGATTTTCATTCCGCCCTGTTTCCGGTATGTTGATGCACCATGAATACCGCCATGCTGAATACCGCTGTTCGAGCTGCCAGAAATGCCAGCGGCCTGATTAAACGCTATATGGGCCGGACCGATTCACTCAAGATAGATCAAAAGCATCTGAATGACTTTGTCACCGAGGTTGATAAGCTATCCGAGCAGGAAATTATCGGCACGCTCTCCGAAGCCTATCCTGATCATGCCATTTATGCGGAAGAAAGCGGTAAACACAATAAGGGCGATGATGACAACAAACCGACCTGGATCATTGATCCCCTTGACGGCACCACCAATTTCATACACGACATCCCCCAGTTTGCTATTTCCATTGGAATGAAAGCCGAAGGCCATCTACAGGTAGGTGTCATCTACGACCCGGTACGTGACGAGCTGTTTACTGCAATGCGGGGCGACGGTGCCAGACTGAATAACCGCAAAATCAGAATAAATCCGAACACCAGATTACAGGGCTCCCTTCTTGGTACCGGCTTTCCGTATTATCAATATGATCATCTGGACCATTATCTGGCCATTCTGAAGGAAGTCATCACCAAAACATCTGGTGTACGACGACCCGGCTCTGCTGCCCTGGATTTAGCCTATACCGCAGCCGGGCGCTTTGATGGATTCTGGGAATTCAACCTGCAAGCCTGGGATATCGCCGCAGGTGCATTACTGGTTCAGGAGGCCGGAGGCATCATCACTGACTTCAATGGCGAGCATGATTACATGCAAACCGGTGACGTACTCTGTGGCCCCCCCAGGGTACATCAAGAGTTACTGGATATAATCAGGGCGACCGCTTAACCTCGGAGTAGTACCCAGAGTTTGCTTAACTTCAACACTCGCTAATTAACCGATGGTTCCAATACAGCAGTACACGACCTCATAAAGGATTAGCATTACAAGCCCCGGTTCAGCGCAGTTTATCCTGGAAACATACAATGTGTTGCATCCATTGTGACATTCGGGTTACAATACGCGACCGTATAGTGTTCAGAGTTAAAAGCATGTCGTCATCGAGAATTGGTCCATTTGTATTTGTTGCAATCATTGTTGTCGGTTGTCTTGCATCGGGAATATGGTTGAGTGTTTATACCCCTGATGTACCTTCACTGGCAGTTGCAGTTTTACTGGCTATTGCCGTTTCATCACTCTTGTTTGGCATCCTGGGCAGCATTGGCACTGGCGGTTTTGAAATTAGCCCGCTGAAAATGGTCAGCAGCACTGTGGTGCTTATTGGTGGCGTATATTTATTTAATTTGTTACTTGAGGCTCAGTTTGAAGAAGTCCGTGCGGCACGTGTTCAGAAGGCTCTTGAGGATGCACGTTTTGACTTTGATCAGCATGTGACCCCGGCTAATGGCTGGTTCGCAATTGATCCAGAGACAGCAACTCCAATCGCAGTAAAGTTCATTGATCCAGTCAGCGGCAAACTGGCAGGTGAGATCAAACCGCCAGGCGGGATCAATCTGCCGCTGGAACTCAAAGGGGAAAAGGTTAACGGCAGCTATCCTGTATCCGGTGTGGGCAGCAGTATCAATCTCGGTTATGTCGCAGAGCAGGGCCTCAAAAACATCCTGGGGCTGGTTGACGATGGTGACTCGAAGCCAGAGGTGATCGATTTAAAGGCGGAAAGCCCGGAAGTGATCGATCTGGAGCCTGCTACGGTCTATGGTTCGAGGCGTCTTTATCTTGTCAACAAAGGTGAGCTGCCGCCGGATAAGTCTCGGCAATGGGGAGATAGCAGATGCTCGGGTACGCGTCTGCCTTTGCTAATTCGCGTGAAAAAATTCAAAAATGGTTATGCTGATTACGAGATTCGTCCATGCGGATCCGAGGAAGGTATAGAGTCCAGCCTGCGGCGGGGCGAGGGTGAGCTGCATAAGCTGGAAATCGAAGGCAAGCTGCGCAACTTTATTGTTCTAGTCGTGGCCGCCGATCATCAAAAGCCGCCGTTTTGGTCCCGCTTTGTGGTGGTAGAAATGGTTCGTCCGAACTCATGACTTGAATCTTTGGCATCAAGGAAGCCTTAAACAATGGAGCGGGCCTGCAAATCAGCATGATAAGAAGAACGTACCATAGGGCCACTGGCAACATGGTCAAATCCGATTTTTTTTCCGATAATGGCCAGCCTGTCAAACTGTTCTGGCGTAACAAAGTGCTTTACTGGCAGGTGATTGAGTGTCGGCTGTAAGTATTGTCCAAGCGTCAGCATATTGCAGCCATGTCCTTTCAGATCCTGCATAACCTGTTGAACTTCATCCAGCTGCTCCCCCAAGCCAAGCATCAGACCGGACTTGGTTGGTATGTCGGGATACATTTCACCAAAACGCTTAATCAGATTCAAAGAATATTGGTAGTCTGAACCGGGTCTGACTTCCCTATATAGGCGCGGTACAGTTTCCAGATTGTGGTTGAATACATCGGGCGGGGCCTTACTCATAATATCCAGGGCGCGCTCCATGCGCCCACGGAAATCGGGCGTCAGTATTTCAATCTGAATCCCGGGATTGACCTGTCTTATCTGTGTAATGCAGTTAACAAAGTGTTGTGCCCCGCCATCACGCAGGTCGTCCCGATCTACAGAGGTAATCACGACATATTTCATCCCCATAGCCGCTATGGTGCTAGCCAGATTATATGGTTCATCCTTATCCAGAGAGTGCGGGCGTCCGTGGGCAACATCGCAGAAAGGGCAGCGCCGGGTACAGATACTCCCCATAATCATGAATGTGGCTGTGCCATGTCCAAAACATTCCCCCAAATTTGGACAGTTAGCCTCTTCACAGACCGTATGCAGCTTATTATCCCGCAGTATTTTTTTGAGACGTGTGACTTCCTGGGTGCCTGGAGACTTTGCACGTATCCATTTTGGCTTTCGGGCCGCTCTGACCGAGGGTTCGACTTTTATGGGAATACGTGAAACTTTATCCGCTGCTCGCTCTGCGCGTGTCAGACTGGCTTTTTTTTGTGAATCAGGCAACATGGCTTTGAGGAGCGTATCGATAATTAAGTGTGGTACAAAGATGATAGTGTAATTGCTCCTGGATTACAGCAATGGATTCGGTAATACCTAACTTATTCATGCTGGTAATCTTCAGCCCCTTATAGCCACAGGGGTTGATACGACTAAAGGGTTCCAGGGCCATATCGACATTCAGGCTCAGACCATGATAACTGGAATGTTTGCGAACTCTCAGGCCCAGAGCGGCTATTTTGGCATCTCCTACATAAACCCCAGGTGCTGCACGGTCACCGTGCGCCTTGATATTATAGTCTTCCAGCAGGCAAATCACCGACTTTTCGAGCAATTCTACCAGTCTGCGCACCCCAAGCCGGCGTCGGCTCAGGTCAAGTAGAGGATAAACTACGATCTGACCAGGGCCATGATAAGTCACCTGCCCTCCCCGGTCAGTTTGTATGACCGGAATACCTCCGGGAACAAGGATATGCTCGGGTTTGCCCGCCATGCCCTGGGTAAAAACCGGAGGATGCTCGACAAACCAGATTTCGTCACGGGTTTTATCAGTACGCCCGGCAACAAATGCTTTCATGTCTTGAAAGCAGTCTTCATAGGGCATCGTTCCCAGAAAGCGGTGATTCAGCGGCAGCATCTCATCATCTACAATGCCATCAGCACCCGACCTGAATCAGATAGTGCACAGTAAGCGGCATCAAGCTGAGACTTGCTGTCGGCAGTTACAGTGATAGTGACAGAGATGTATTTTCCTCCCCGACTTGGACGGGTTTGAATATCACTTTCGGTCAGTTTGGGAAAATACGGGTTGATCAAGTCTAATACATGAGTAACGAACTGATTCTCGTCTCTCCCCATCGCCTTAATGGGGAAACGGCAGGGAAACTCCAGCAGCGTATCGCTGTATGTAGCGGCCTCCAGTGCTATTGTTCCAGATGTAAGAGAGCTGCAAAATTCGGTCATGGCTTGCGGCGCACGAGCGATATAAAGCCATTTTTTCTGGTTTGAAACTTGCCTGCTTTTTGGGCCAGCTCAGTGATACTGGAGCATCCTTCATAGTTTGTCGGATCAAAGTCAGAATACTCTTCCCGGATACGCTTTCCGACAGTGGAAAGATTAACCCAACCCCCCTTGGTACCGGGCCTACCTATCGCCTTGGAAATCATTGGGGCTGCCTTTTTTGGGTGTGGTTTTTGCTCATTACTGGCAAGTTCCTTCAGGTAAGTGAACCTTGTGCAGGTATTCCGAAAAGGTTCCGGCGTATCCCGGTCACCGAAGCCATATACGGAAAGCCCATCTTCACGCAGGCGTTGGGCCAGACGCGTGAAGTCAGAATTGGAGCTGACAATGCAAAAACCATCCAGTTGGCCGTTGTACATCAGGTCCATAGCATCAATAGCAATGGCAATGTCAGCAGGATTTTTATCTGCCGCGCTGATCTGTTGCGGGTATTGCAGAATGCCCCGTGACTTGATGGCCTTGTCCCAGCTCGATAGGCGCCCATCAGAAAAATCTCCATAGATTCTCCGAACACCAGCATCTCCGAGTGTATTGATTCTGGCAAAGATGGCTTCAGAGTATCTTGAGTTAATATTTTCGGCGTCAATCAGGACGGCAAGATTACTGGTTTCAGTGTTTGATGACATGGGTTCCTCCAGATAATTGGTTTTAAAGTAACCGAGGCTCTGTTAATTAATTCATAACATTGATAAATAATAGTACGTAAGTCGATAGTCGTCAAAAAAGAATTACTTCAAAATCAGATAACAATCATCTTATAAGAATTATCGGTTCAGGGCATGACGCTGGCAGTGTTTTCAGCTATCTCCCTCTTCTTTCTCAAAACTTCCCAGAAATTTTTCATCCAGCTTGGGAACCCTCGGTACATTGCTGCCATCTGACAGTAGCGGCTTGAGTTGCTTGCGCATATCTGTGCAAAGCTGATGCAGGTCACGGAACTGCTTTGTCAATGTTACAGCCGAATTTCGGACATTACTCAGCCTTTGTTGAACCTGCTGCTTCTCCTTGCGTGTAGCACGTGTTGCCAGTTCAGCTTGCTTTTGCGCCTTGGTAGCATCAGCTTTCTGCTTTTTTAAGGAACTCAGTTTTTTAATAACATTCTCCGGCGTGTCTGCCAAAGCCTTATTGATCGCCTTGAGATTCTTGTCTTTCTCGGCAACAGCGGCTTTGGCTTTCTTTACTTCTTCTAGGCTGGCACTGCGCACAGACTCCATACTTTGTTGCAGTTTCTCCAACTTTTTTTGGGCAGCCTGCTCTACTTTACGAGCATTTTCGACAGCCTTATCGTTGTCGGCCACCTTTTTTTTCATGACCTCCACCGCAATGCGTGCCTGTTCGCGGGCATGATCAACATTGGCATCAGCCTCCATAGATCGCTTGATCGCTTCATTAAGCCGGCTCCTCAGGACACCGGCTTCACAGTCAGGTTCAAGACCCAGTGCATCTGTTGCTGCACGAATCAGTAGTTGCTTGCTGACCGCAAGCTCTTTCCATATTTTTAATTGTCGTTCAATATCTTCCTGTACCACTCAACACTCCATATATATTATGCGTAAAGATCGGGGGGCATTCTAAAACAAATTATTGGGATTTTTGGCAATTTTACGTACATTCTCAACCAGAATTAATAGCGATTAGTCGGAAGAACCTCCAGGCGAAGAACAGACAGCATCCAGACTGTCTAGTCAGAGATAACGACCAATCTAAGTGCATCAAGCCTAACAGTAGCCTGTCTCAAAAGCCCGAGCATCTCGTCGCGGTACTCAAGATAAGACCGCATATCCTCTTCCGCAAGGTTCGGGTTATGTTTAGTCAGTATAGCAAGTCTTTGTATCTCTTCGCTGCAATGTCTTTGTAAATTTTTTTCGGCCTGCTCGATAATCATAGCCAGCTTGCGACTGGCAAGCTCCTTACTCTCTCTGATGAGCTCTCTAATCTCTTTGGCTTGAGCCCCGATGGCCCGTTGGGCGACGACCCTGTCAATCTGGTGTACTGTATCAACCAGTTCTTCATGTGGCAGCTTGTTTGCCATGTTTCGCCCTCTGTTATCCAATAGTAGCCGTAGTATAGGCTGATCAATATAACGGTGGGCAGGCAGATCGGCCGGGCCGGGGCAGTCCACTCGATATATCAATTCCAGCAGGGATGTGCCAATAGGCAAGGTGTCATGGTGTACCAAACTCAAGGCACTATTACCAAACTCACCGCTGGTAACCGTGTCTATGGCACCGGTTACCATTGGGTGGTCCCAGGTCAGGAATTGGGTGTCTTCATGGATTAAAGCCGTATTACGATCATAGGTGATCAAGGTGCCATCATCGGTTAAAAAAGGGAAATATCCCTCGGTCATATGATCGCCTGGGCGAATCACTTCTCTTAACTCGGAATGGTACTCACTTTCTATGCCAAACATGTCATAAATATATTCCATGAATGCAGCGAGCCGTTTATCAGAGTCCAGTGCCTTGATTTCCCGGACAATATCCAGTGCTTCAGATTCATCGAAAGATGATAGAGAAAGCAACCGATCACGGCCTTTTCGCATGCCTTCTCTCCTGTTTTCGGCCACTACAGTGTCCGTCTTTATCAGCAAGTCGATTTTTTCTTCAGATTCTGAAAATAGAGCGGATATGAAGTTTGAGCTTTGCTCACGGACCGATACGGCCACGGCATCTGGATTTTGAAAGATATGGGTTACCTGTTGATACCATTCCAAAAGATATTGATGCGCACTACCCTTTATATAAGGGATATGCAGGTTAACCTGCATGTGTTGACCGATTCTGTCCAGGCGACCGATACGCTGTTCCAACAGATCCGGATTCATGGGCAGGTCGAACAGAATCAAATGATGGGCAAACTGGAAGTTTCGTCCCTCGCTGCCAATTTCTGAACAAAGGAGGATATCCGCGCCGTTCTTTTCCGCAAACCAGGCCGCCGCACGATCACGCCGGATAATACTCAATCTTTCATGGAAGGCGATGCAGCGTATGCCCTCTTTTCTTTGCAGGTGTTCTTCCAGATTCAGAGCGGTATCCGCACGAGAGCATATTAGCAGGCACTTTTCGGGACGTAGCCTGCGCACCATTTCGATTAGCCAAGGTACTCTGGGATCACTATCGAGGATCTCTTCATATATCGCCAATACCGCCTGTTCAGGTAATGCTAACGCATACTCCAATGGGTAGGTATATGTCGTTCGCTGGGGAAAGCCGTGGATTGTTTTCCGGGTATTGCGAAACAAAAGGCGACTTGTACCATGCAAATCGACGAGTTGCCGGACCAGGCTTTCTCTGTCCACAGATAATCCGTCAATGGCAGTCTGAATACCATAGCTGGCAAGTTGCCCGGTCAATGAGTCAAGCGGGACGGCTTCAGTCAATATGGCTTCAGCGAGATCAGCTACAGGTTCAAACTGCTGTTCTTCGGTGATAAATTTTTCCAGATTATGGAATCTGTCTGGATCAAGCAACCGTAGTCGAGCAAAGTGCCCCTGCCTGCCAAGCTGTTCGGGCGTTGCCGTAAGTAATAAAACGGAGGGTATATGCTCACTCAGCAGCTCGATACTGGCGTAGTCCCTGCCTGACTCATCAGGCGTCCAGTGCAAATGATGCGCTTCATCTACTATGAGCATATCCCAACCCGCCTGCAATGCTTGTTGCAGACGGAATGTGTTTTCGAATAACGCCAACGAACATAATACAAATTGTGACTGAATAAATGGATTTTCCCCATCGGACTCCAGGTCCTGGCAGTGTTCTTCGTCAAAAACAGAAAACGAAAGATTAAAACGGCGCAGTAACTCAACCAGCCACTGATTAACAAGTGCTGCAGGAACAATGATTAACGCCCGTTTGCATTGCCCTCGAACAATATAGCGGTGCAGCACAAGACATGCTTCAATAGTCTTTCCCAGGCCAACTTCATCGGCCAGCAGGGCCCGGGCACTACCCTTCCGGGTAATACGGGCGGCAATATAAAGCTGATGAGGTATCAGACTCATACGTGCCCCCTGGAGCCCCCGGACGGGGGATCGCCAAAGCATACCCTCAAAATAACGCGCCTGAAGCCTGAGGGTGAACCATCGATCATCATCAATCTGACCACTCAGCAACCGACCGGCGGGCCCATGAATGGCCAGACGATGATCAATATCCATCTCGTGGACTTCATCAGGTTCGTTGTCCTGATTCCGTCCCACATAAGTGATGACGCCATATTCGTTAGCTACTACTTTATCAATATGGAGACTTGTACCGTTGTTGGTGGTAATCGTGTCGCCTGTTCCAAACTTGACACGGGTGAGCGGTGCATTGTGCTTCGCATAGATGCGGGTTTCCATCACAGCACGGTAAAGTACAGTAATATGCCTGTCCTCCACAGCCAGAATGGTGCCAATGCCATACTCTGTTTCGGCCTCACTCAACCAGCGTTGGCCCGGGTAATAAATCAACATTGATATTGGGATGGAGTAATACGGGAAGAAATATTATCTGATTTGTGGTCAGTCATACATGAATAGCAGGAAGGAGCAATAGCAATCTCCTACAAGACTGGCTTTTTACGCATCCACGACGCAGTTTATGTCCCAGTATTCAGGGCTTGTCTGGTGTATAGTTCGCCTGTGCCCAGCAGGCGTTGATCTCGTCAGCCTGCTGCTCGGCTGTGAACCGCTCCCATATAAAACCGTCTGGACCCGATTCGGTCATAAAGGCTTTTGCCGTGGAGTCCTCAATACCAAGATGGCGGAGCAGTCCGGCCTGCTCCGCATTCACGGTGAGCGAAAGATTGACTGAAGTGGTTCGAAACAGCGCATAGGTATCCGGCACCACTACGCAAGGTGCAACACCGAGACGGCTTCGAATATCTGTGATGGCATCGTTCAGATCACTGATGGCGAGGGCGATATGGATTCTTCTCATATATTTTAAATAATGTAT
Source organism: Gammaproteobacteria bacterium (assembly GCA_022825085.1). GTDB lineage: Bacteria > Pseudomonadota > Gammaproteobacteria > JAJDYQ01 > JAJDYQ01 > JAJDYQ01. The sequence goes on along the minus strand of JAJDYQ010000033.1, from coordinate 3,229 downwards.
AAGCCGGATGATGGTTCCTCATTCATACTGACAGACCCCCGATAAAAAAAGGCGGTGAACAATCACCGCCTTTTCTATTTCAGCCTGAATAATCAGTGAGGAAAAAGCCGTTGACTGTCTGGCTTTCCTCTCAGGCCTTAAGCGTATTAAGGCTTGGCAGTGGTCAGACCCAGGATGGCCCAATCCTGCATACCACCACGGTACCACTTGATCTTGTGGGCCGGATAACCAAACCTCAGCAGGTTCTTGATATTATTTGGGGACTGACCACACCACATACCGTTACAGAACATAACAGCAGTTTTAGCGTTAGAGAAGTCCCACAGGCCCTCCTGCTGGGTTGCCCCAAACTCGTCTTCCATGATCTCACCAATAGAAATAGGGTCAGCACCTTTAGCTGGATTCAGCTTGGTCCAGGGCAGATTTTTAGCCGAAGGGATAGTACCTTTAGCTACCCAGTCCGGTGTGCGGGAGTCAACCAGAATGATACTGTCATCGCCATCAGACATCTGAACAGCATATTTGATGACCTCAACTTCACCGATTGTCTCTACACCGGGAGCCAGCACTGAAGGCTGAATGCAGAAGGGAGGGCATTTACGTGATGTTTTAGCAAAGGCCGGAATAACAGTTGCCTTCTCGTTTTGATCGCGCATGATTTTATGGTTTCTGCCGTTGTGCTTGACAGTGAAAGAGTCTTCAGTCGGCGTGATGCCTACCGCCAATTTCTGGGCTGAGGCAGAACCAGACAGAATCAGGCCAATAATAAAGGCGCTAGACGCCAGTGTTTTAGTTAATTTCATAGACTTATTTCCTCCTAAGGACATTTCTGTCTAAAATGGGTGGTTAAAAAATCGTCATTAAATAATCCGCAGGATTATAGCATTCTCACCGGTCTGTTGACCGCAGCCCGGAATAAGAATTCTTGAAGTTTGTGCTTTGATACTCAATCGCATTCAGGTTCGGCTTCTTCCTCACTCTCGGTTTCTTCATTGCTGGACTTGTCCGCACTATCTTCTGCATGGAGTATGGGCATGCCGGCAGTCAGAAACAGTGCCATTAAAATAAAATAGAAATTACGCATAGGCGCACTCCTGAAATTGTTTAAAGCGGGCAGACTCCGCGGATAACTACTCTGCTCTTGGGTGTTACTGAAATCATATTGAGAGGGACTGTACCAGCTTCCTGAAAAAAATACTATTTTCCAAAAATATTCAAAGACGATTATGGACAGCTTTATTACCCGCTTGTGAAACCAGTAGCAAAGAATAATAATGCCATTTTTTCTTTTGTAAATCAATAATTTGATTCCCATTCTTCCCTAGAAAGAAACCTCACTCAATCACACAAAACCATTATAAAATCAGGGTTTTGAAGCTATAAAATTATATTAACAGAAGTTAAAATAATGCATGTCGCCATGATGGTAAGACAGTATCAACAGCGGAGTTGATTATCATGTTTTCACCAATATTACTTTTGAGGAGAGGGAATCAGCTCTGCGCTCTGCCCCAACCTGATGGTAATATTTTGCCATTGTCGGGTTCGGATTATGCTTTAATGGTCACTCTATGAATCTTGCCATTGAGCTACTGATTGGCCTGCGGTATCTACGTGCCCAAAGGCGCAATCATTTTATCTCTTTTATTTCTCTGATTTCCATTCTGGGCATAGCGCTGGCAATTATTTTGCTGATAACCGTTTTGTCTGTCATGAATGGATTTCAGCAAGAGTTGCGTGACCGCATCCTGATAATGACCTCGCATATTACGGTGTCGGGTATCAGCGGTGGTGGTATTGATAACTGGGAATCAATAACGAATACCTTTTCAGATGATTCAGACATTACCGGCAGTGCTCCCTATGTACGGGGAGAAGTTATGTTAAGTCACACCGGCAATGTCAATGCTGCACTGATGCGCGGCATTCTGCCTGAATGGGAGTCTTTTGTGTCCGCAGTTGCCGATAAAATGACAGTCGGGAAACTATCGGATTTAAAGGCCGGCGATTTTGGCGTGATCGTGGGTGCCGAGTTGGCCCGGTCGCTGGGCGTGCTTCCCGGTGACAAATTGACCGTGATCGCACCGCAACTCAACGTATCTCCGATCGGCGTTATACCGCGACTGAGGAACTTTACTCTGGTTGGTATCTTTGAGGTTGGCATGCACGAGTTCGATAGCGGTTTGATTCTTGCTCACATGGATGACGCGGCAAAGTTCTTACGTCTCAAGGGAAAGGTCAGCGGAGTGCGCTTTAAGGTTGAAAATCTGTTTGATGCGCCCAGAAAGCGACATGAGCTTTCACAACAGCTGGCGGGACGCTACTGGGTCAGTGACTGGACACGCCGACATGCTAATTTCTTCCGGGCAGTAAAGATGGAAAAGACCATTATGTTTATCATTCTATCGCTCATCGTGGTGGTAGCTGCCTTTAACATTGTCTCTACTCTGGTGATGGTCGTGACAGACAAGGAATCCGATATCGCCATACTGCGCACACTGGGAATGTCGCCGGCATCTGTCATGCGGATATTTATGATCCAGGGAATAGTAATTGGCCTGCTGGGAACTCTGACCGGCATGGCAGGTGGCGTGACCCTGGCGACTCATCTGGAGTCCATCGTACAGTATATAGAGCAGGTGTTCCAGACCAGCTTTCTTGACTCCAGCATTTATTACATCAGCGATGTCCCCTCACTGGTACTGTGGACAGATGTTGTACTGATTTGCGCGATCAGCTTTCTGATAACCGTGCTGGCCACTTTGTACCCAGCCTGGAGGGCGTCCCGCACCCATCCGGTTGAGGCACTTCGTTATGAATGACTCGGTAGTACTGTCATGCCGTGGATTAAGCAAGAGCTATCAGCAGGGCGATAGCTTTATTGATGTTCTGCATGATGTCAGTCTGGATGTACATCGAGGCGAAAGTATCGCGATTGTCGGGACATCGGGCGCGGGGAAAAGCACCCTTTTACACTTGCTTGGCGGTCTGGACAAGCCGGACCAGGGAGAGGTTCGGATAGGCAATCAAAATATCGCCCACCTGAATGAACGACAGCTGGGACAGCTGCGTAATCGCAGCCTGGGATTTGTATATCAGTTTCATCACTTGCTGCCAGAGTTCACGGCACTTGAAAATATCAATATGCCTTTAAGAATTGCCGGTATGACCAAGGAGCTGTCAGAAAAAAAAAGCAGGCAGATACTGTCTCAAGTCGGGCTGGAAAACC
>JAJDYQ010000074.1 GCA_022825085.1 Gammaproteobacteria bacterium | reverse complement strand
ATCAATATAGCTACCACGAAAAAACGCCAGCAACATGGCAAAAAATATATTGATGAACAATGCAATAATCAATGAAGGAATGGCGATTGCCAGGCTGGGCCACATACGCTGACCAATATCATAAGAAATATCGCGGCCATTATCTGAAGAACCAAAATCAAAGATAAACAAACGAATCGACTTCTCGAAAAATATGGTCCGGGTCAGGGCACCGGTACCATCCGCCTTGCCATTAAACAACAACGGCAGATCATAACCACGTTGAGCCTTCCAACTCTCAATATCCTGCTGGGTGACATGGCGATCTCCAAGATGCACACGCGCCATTTGATCCGGCGGATTGACAATAAAAAAAAGCGCAAAGGTTACCAGATTCACACCTATAAGAATCGGTATTGCATATAAAATGCGTCGAATAATATAGGCAGTCATGGTCGATTGGCCTGCAATTTCGGGCGGGCCTTCTGGCGCCGCCGATAGCTGACAAAAGCGGGCAGAGTGTTCGCGACCAGAATCACCAGACCAACCCAGACCGGCCAGACGACCGGCTGATTCCATTCTGATCTTTTTCTGGAACGCAGTTGCGGGTCTATACGCTTGTATTTAAGGGTATTATTGGCCATCAGATTCGGTCTGGAATTAAAGTACCAGTCATGGTAAAGCGCAAAGCTTTTCGGATTGATACCCCACAACCATGGTGCATCCTCGCGCAGGATATCGATCATGCGATGGATAATCGTCAAACGCTCGTCACTGTTATCCATGTTTTTCATTTGCTCAAACAGCTCATTAAATTCCTGATTATTATAATTACTGGCATTCTCACCATGATGCTGTGCCTTGGTATTCGGGCCATACAACAGAAACAAAAAGTTCTCCGGGTCCGGATAATCGGCATTCCAGCCCCACGAATACATCTGTGCCGTACCGTTGAGCATCTTGTCCTGAAAACGATTGTAATCCGTGGGACGCACAATCAACTCAATCCCCAGTCTGGAAAACTGTTTACGCCACCAGTTCATTTGTGCCTTGCTGTCCGGCCCCCTTGCAACAGTGTCGTAATACAGCTTTAGCACCTCCCCTGAATCGGCATCACGCCCATCGGGATAACCGGCTTTTACCAGCAAAGCCCTGGCCTCTGACAGCGAGCGACGCTGCGGCTTACCGTTCTTCCAGATATGGGTAACCGGATTAAGCCCGGCCTTTCCCTGCTGATGACCATACAATCCCGGCGGCAATGGCCCCTGTGCAGCAATCCCGCGACCATTGAGAAAAATGGAAATGTATTCCTCATAATCAACGGCGATAGCAATAGCCTGACGCAGATACCTTCCCCGTTCACCCGCTGGATGGCCGACCACCCTGTCCAGCATATTGAAACCAAAATAAAAAATGGAAGTCGCCACAGCCGTGGATAACCTGATGCCCTTTTCCTGCATTTCATCACTCAACACCAGATCACCGGAACCGCCAACCCTGATCGCCTGATCAAAGGTATCGGAAGAAATACCGGACACATCATAATATCCCTGCAAAAACTTATTCCAGCGCGGGATAGACTCCTTTTCGAGACTTCTGATCACCGTATCAATAAAAGGCATTGCCTTGCCTGCATCATCCAGCAAGCCTGCCTCGGCATCTCCCGGCATACCTTCGGTCGGATAAGTCTCGCCATGAAAATTCGGATTACGTGACAACACCATACGCAGGTTCGGATTATTCTCGGTCAGCATATAAGGGCCGGTACCAATGGGGTACCAGTGCAAAGTCAGATTTTTCTCCTTCATGCCCGGCCGGGAATGGAAAAGATCGGCCTCCCAGGGCATCGGTGCAAAAAAAGGCAGGGCCAGCCAGTATTTGAACTGCGGGTATTTACCTTTAATGCGGACCCGGTAGCTGTATCTACCGGTCACCTCGACACCGGCCAGTGGATACTTTCGCAGATCAAGCCATGGTGTCTCCCCGGCCTGCTCATCATAAGCTGCCTGCAGAGAATCGGCATACTCATCCAGGCCATCAATATATCCGGCCATGACACTCAATATCGGAGAATGAATCAATGGATGTGCCAGACGCTTGAGCTGATAGGCATAATCTGCGGCGACCAGTTCACGAGTACCAGTTTCCCTGAAATCCGATAATGTATGGATTTCCCTCAGATCGTCGGCAGAAATACCGTGATAAAGATAATGACCATCCTGCCCTTTTGCCAGTGCCGGGTGCGGCTGATACATAATTCCCGGCCGGATATCGATATCATAGACACTCCAGGCAATACGGGTCACCGGTGCATCATCCGGTAAGCGCCGCTGATCTGCATCGAGATAATAGGGGACCGGCACTCGGACAGCGGTCAGAGCAGTCAGTTCGTAGGGTCTCTTCAGATAATGATACTGAAGGGGCGGTTCATAGACATTACCAATAATGGCATACTCATCAGAACTGTAGGAACGTGCCGGATCAAGATGCTTGGGGCGATCCTCGAAATCGCTGTAAAGGATATTTTTATGGTCATCCTGGCCCGGATAAGGATTATTCCAGGGATGGGCACCGGCCAACCCGCCGAACAGCGCCATCACTGCAATTCCAATAGACATTCGCTGCCATAATCTCATCACTTTTTTCCTCAATGACGCCGGATACCGGGTTACAATCGCCGTATATATCGCATTTTCCCTTTACGATGGCGATAATCCAAAATTCATTTGGTCGATTATAAACACATGGTTTAAGATATGTGTCCTTAATTCAGAATCATATTTTTACTCACAGGAAAGCATTATGGGTTTTCTCGAAGGCAAGCGTGCCCTGATCACCGGCGTTGCGAGCAACCGTTCCATTGCCTGGGGTTGTGCCAGAGCGATGAAAGAACAGGGGGCAGAGATTGCGTTGACATACCAAAATGACAAACTCAGGGAGCGTGTTGAAAAACTTGCCGGAGAACTGGGTGCAGATATCATCATTCACCTCGATGTTGCCTCCGACGACATGATCGACAATGCCTTCACCGAGCTGAAGACACACTGGGATTCGCTCGATATTGGACTGCATTCAATCGCCTTTGCACCGAAAGAAGAACTGGCCGGCCTGTATCTGGACAGCGTGACCCGCGAAGGCTTCAAGACAGCGCATGAAATCAGCTCCTACAGCTTCTCGGCGCTTGCCAATGCCTGCCGCCCCATGATGAAAGGCCGGCATGGTGCCCTGCTGACCATGTCATATCTGGGGGCCGAACGTGTCGTGCCTCACTACAACGTTATGGGTCTGGCGAAAGCCAGCCTGGAAGCCAATGTCCGCTTTATGGCGGACCAACTGGGCCCACAGGGAATCCGTGTCAATGCCATCTCCGCCGGGCCGGTTCGCACACTGGCCTCCGCCGGCATCAGTAATTTCAAGAAACTGCTGGACGCCTTTGAAGAAGCTGCGCCACTGCGCCGCTGCATCACAATCGAGGAAATCGGCAATGCTGCCGCGTTCCTGTGCTCGGATCTGGCATCCGGCATTACCGGAGAAATTACCTATGTCGATGGCGGGCACAATATCATGGGGGGCGGCTGTCCCCGATAGACAATTCCAGTCAACCAACCAGCCGCCTCATCAACTCCAGGCTGATCATGGAATGTCCACAGGCATCCCCATGCAGGACATTCATGGGCGTCCCTCTGGTGCCCCATCCATCAACCAGCAATGCCGCTCCTGACAAATCGTGGCCATTGGAGTATTCGCTTTTAATAGCCAATACCGGCATACCGGTCGCCAGAGCGGAACGCACACCGTTTTCCGAATCCTCCACCGCCAGCACCTCTGCCGGCGGCAGCTCCATCTGCTGCAGGGCATGGATATAAATATCCGGTGCCGGCTTTTTATGCGCAACCACATTGCCGGCTGCGATCACCTCAAACCAGTTCAGCACATCACCACCGATATTCTGCAATAACAAGGCATCAACATTCTGCCTCGCCGTGGTTGTGGCAATACCCATACGCACATCGCTGCCCTGAATTTCGCGCAGCACACGCTTCACTCCGGGCCTGAGCGGTATCTCACCACTCGCCACCATGCGCCGGTAATCGGTATTTTTATAGCTGACGATACCAGAGATCAGATCATCCAGATCTTTATTGACATGCCGATACCCCGGATGATAAGCGGCGATGTAATGATGAATACGCTCGATGCTGCCCGCTGTCCTCAACAACTCACCATAGATCTTTTCAGACCACTGCCAGTCCAGACCTGCGGCCCTGAAAGCCCTGTTCATCGCTACCAGATGCCCATGGCGCTCTGTCTCCGACAGTGTTCCGTCAACATCAAATAAAACAGCTTTCAGCATACAACCTCCTGAACAGACATCCTGTAGAACATATACCGTATTGCCCCCTACCCCCACCCCTGCCAACCGAAAAACAATGCCTGAAACACTGGTATATCAGAGACTACCGGCGCGGATGACAATCATATTGCCTAAAGCACACTATATGCCGCCATACTGCCACGTATCCAGCAATCAGCATTCATGGCATCCCGGATTTCCATTCTTTGCTAGACTCATATTATGCCATCCCCTGACAATAAACCTTACAAAGGCCGCTTTGCCCCCACTCCCAGCGGACCGGCACATCAAGGCACCTTGCTGGCCGCCATAGGAAGCTATCTACAGGCACACTCCAATCGGGGTGAATGGCATATCAGAATAGATGATATTGACCCGCTCCGCGAGATACCGGGTTCGGCCGACAGCATACTGCGCACACTTGAACGCTATGGTCTGCACTGGGACGGACCGGTAGTCTATCAAAGCCGGCGTCACGATCACTATCAGGCTGCACTACACACACTGCAAACAAACAATCTGGCCTACGACTGCGGCTGTTCACGCAAAGAGATTGAGCCGCTATCCCGCACCGGTCCAAACGGCATGATCTATCCGGGCACCTGCCGTAACGGCCTGCCCGCCGGGAAGACGGCGCGGGCCATCAGGCTGCTGACCCAAAACCGGACAATAACCTTTGTTGATCGCATCCAGGGCGAGCATGGTCTGAATATAGAGCAACAGATTGGTGATTACGTCATACGCCGCGCCGATGGCCCGTATGCCTATCACCTCGCCACCGTAGTTGACGACGCCCTGGATGGATTTACCCAAATTGTGCGAAGCTGCGACCTGCTGAGTATCACCCCTCAACAGATTTACCTGCAACAACAACTCGGCTACCCGACGCCGGATTATGCCCATCTGCCGTTGCTGGTTGACAGTCAGGGCAACAAACTATGCAAGCGGACCGGGGCCAGAGCGGTTGATGAAATGGAGCGAAGAGACGTACTGAGAAATATATTCGACGCCCTCGCATTGCCCGTTGACATGGAAATCATAAACAGCCCCAATGAAATACTATGGGCATGGGCTATAGAGCAATGGGACATGGACAACATAGCGGCTGCCAAAGTCAGGCCGGCAATCCGGGTTATCTAGGACGAGGACTGTTTCGGGCGGCAGGCATGGCGTCTGTAGTAACGTATCAGGCCCCGAGTAGAACTGTCATGATTATCGGAAATATCCTTACCCATCAATTCAGGCAGAATACCTCTTGCCAGCATCTTGCCGAGTTCCACACCCCACTGATCGAAAGAATTAATATCCCAGATCACCCCCTGCACAAACACCTTATGCTCATAACAGGCGAGCAGGCTACCCAGGGTGCGGGCATTCAGTTCGGGGAACACTATCGTGTTGGTCGGGCGGTTGCCGGCGAACACCCTGTGCTGAAGCAACCGGTCAATATCTGCTTTATCGAAGCCGGCTGACTCCATATCCTGGCGCACCTCCGTGGCAGTCCTGCCAGTCATCAATGCCTCGGTTTGTGCAAAAAAGTGCGTCAACAAAATCGCATGATGATCGCCGACATCATAAGAAGAGCGCATGGGCGCGATGAAATCAGCCGGTATCAGGCGCGTTCCCTGATGAATCAGCTGATAAAAGGCATGCTGACCATTGGTACCGGACTGCCCCCAGACAACGGGCACCGTCTCATAATCGACCGCCTGCCCCTGACGAGTAACGGACTTGCCATTGCTTTCCATTTCAAGCTGCTGCAAATAACCGGGCAAACGCTGAAGATGCCTGTCATAAGGCAGTATGGCCTGCGCATCGGAGTCAAAAAAATCGATATACCAGATACCCAGCAAAGCCATAATAACCGGCATATTACTTTCCGGCGGTGTCTGCCGAAAATGGCAATCCATCGCATAAGCCCCCTCCAGCAACTGCTCGAACTGCTCCATGCCGGCATAAAGAACGACCGGCAGGCCTATCGCCGACCACAGCGAATAACGACCACCCACCCAGTCCCAGATGCGAAAGATACAACCCTGCTCAATGCCGAAGGCCAGTGCCCGCTCCTCATGTGCCGTTACAGCGACAAAATGCCTGAGCCAGGCATCATCATTTCCCAGAGCTGTATTGAGCCACTGACGCACCGTGCGGGCGTTGGTCATGGTTTCCTGTGTATCAAAGGTTTTGGACGATACAATAAACAGTGTGGTTTCCGGATTCAGCGTATCCAGCACATCAACGGCCTCTTTACCATCCACATCGGATATGAAATGAACGCCGAGTCCGGTTTTCGCATACGGCTTGAGGACATCACAAACAACGACCGCGCTCAGAAATGAACCACCGATACCGATATTGACCACATCAGTAAATGCCCTGCCGGTACTACCCGTGACTGCGCCGCAAAAAACCGCATTGGAAAATTCACGCATACGGTCCAGCTCCTCGCGGACATCGACCAGAACATCACGCCCATCGACCCGAACAGACTGGTCGGAGCGCTGACGCAATACCGTATGAAGTGCCGGACGATTTTCCGTGTTATTGATCGGCTGACCGGAAAAAAGGGCCTCCCGCTTACGCTCCAGCTCAGACTCCTCAGCCAGTAACAACAACAGCCTCAATGTTTCACGGGTGATACGGTTTTTTGAAAAATCAAAAAACAGGCCACAGGCTTCCAGACTGAAGGACTCAAATCGCTGCTCGTCAGCCGCAAACAAATCGCGTATATGCAGCGATTCAATCTCATCAAAATGTGCCCGCAAGGACCGCCAGGCGGGCTTTTCCGTAAGCATTCACTCATCCGGTGAACAAAGCAATGCACAGAATTATACGTAAAGACTGACGACAGTGCAGAAGAGCTTGTCAGGACATCAAGGGTACCCGAATTATCCGGGCAGACCAGAGTGCAGGGCCGGTTTTTCAGCAAGCGGCCTGACCGTCAAAAAGGCGGGGCCGGACTGATACAAACCGGGGATCCTCCTCTGTCATTCCTGCGAAAGCAGGAATCCACTCAAACCAATTCTCCATATAAATCCACCCACTCCGACGTATGGCAGCCGGCCGGGGCATCGTCATTCCTGCGAAAGCAGGAATCCACTTTTTTATCTGTTTTTCGTGTGTGATGACCGTTTCCTTTGGATTCCTGCTTTCGCAGGAATGACGGGCTTTGACATTCGTCGAATAGCAGGCTCAGGAAAACACCCTGACCGTCAAAAAAGCGGGGCCGGACTGATACAAACCGGGGATCCGGCTCTGTCATTCCTGCGAAAGCAGGAATCCACTCAAACCAATCCTCCATATAAATCCACCCACTCTGGATCGCTCTTTTCAATCAATTCTATCT
>JAJDYQ010000018.1 GCA_022825085.1 Gammaproteobacteria bacterium | reverse complement strand
ACATTGATCGTGAGAGACTGCAAACCGCTGTTGAGGCCGTTGAAGAAGGTTTGCGGGTCAGTCAGCGAGTACTCGAAGATAAAAAAAAGGGAGAACTTGTTCTGGCCGCCTATGATTTTCTGGCTGAGGATGATACAAACGAACAAAGCCTCACAGAGCGAGGCGGACGAGTCACCAATATTGTCAAATTAATAGCATGACAGACACACATAAAAAACGACTGATGCGTCTGCTGACCGAATCGCCATCGCAAAATCCGCCGCTGCCGCCACTGCATGACCGCATCATTGAAGTACTGCTACAAATGGTGACGGATGTCTCTCTGGTGCATAACCGCGTCGGTGAGACAGGTGAGTTGGCCCGCTACTCAGACAAGCTGCGCAAGCATCTGGGCCGCGAAATCACCGGCCTGAGTGATGCCGACACCCGCCGGGCGATTAACTTTCTGCTGCGCGAACATGGCAAACAGATCACCTCCATTCGCCAGAGAATATCCCGTCACCGTATCCGCCGGAACAGAATTGCAGACACCGCCCATTCTCTGGCCAAAGAAGTTGATCGACTGATTGATTTATCGAAAAAGGGGTAGCCCTCGACAGAGCTACCGGCACAAACATCGACAGGATGGGGGTACTACCAGATGAGCGTAAAGCGCCTGAAGCGATATGTCAATAAATTCTCGCTCTGGATCAAAGCCCATCACAGGAATAAAGTATGAGTGAAGATAAAGGAAAAATGGATTCAAAAAACAGTAATCGTTTATTGAATGATCTTCTTAATTATGTGCACGAGTTAGGAAAACGGAATCAAAAACCAATTTTTAGAATAGAAGAATACAAACAACTGACCATATGGGAGCACGAGTTAAAAGGGAAAATCGGAATCCAGCATAATACTATTGATAATGACGGTATTTCCATCTGGTTAAGAATTGAGCGATTAAAACGGCTGGCACCTCCTTCAATTCCCGAGTCCATTCAAGAATGGATTACCGTTGCAAACAACCCTGAAAAGAATCCACAGATTAAAGATAAATTAATCAAGACGCTACCAGAGAAAGAGGCCAATAAACTTATTGGTGAAGGAATTTTAATGGAGAGTGATATCACTGATCCGCTAAAAGAACAAAACTCTGAAATAAAGCTAAAGGATGTAATATTTCGTCTCGAAAATAATCAACAAATAAGGTCAGATATAGACCGTTATATTAATGAGCAGTGGCTACCCTGGTCTGAGGCAGAAAAACCAAGAAGGGCTACGATCAAAATATACGATTCATTATTCAGTTTGCAACAAGCCATAGAAGCACAAGGTGACGAGCAACCGATAGAGTTAATTTGGGGTATTGGTATAAGCCGGTGGTTATGCGAAGGACATGAAATTAATCATCCATTACTCGAAAAGCCGGTTGAAATTGAAGTTGATGGAAAAGATGGCGCAATACGGATACATCCTCGTAATAATGAACCAACTATCGCAGTCCGTGCATATCTCGCATTAGAAAACCCCGGTGTTGATGCCCTGTTGCGTTTTGGTAAAAAACATTTTACTGAAATGTCAGAAGATATTGAATTTTCACCATATATTCACGGAAGTTTTGAACCGATATTAAGGCAAGCCACAACCCACTTAAGTGAAAGCGGCACATACTGGCCAGATATAAATCCTGACAAAGAAAACCGCGAACCAAACAAGATAAGTGACTCTCTTGAGGTAACAGATAGCTGGATTCTTTTTGCAAGGCCAAGAAATACCACTGGATTTATCGAGGATATAAAGAGATTCAAGAAGAAATCAGAAGAATCAGAAACTTCAGATAATCATATTCCAAATCCAACAAAACGGCTTGTCACGGAACTATCTGATAAAAAACCGATACAGACCGGCAATGGGCTTTTATCAGATATTGGTTTGTCTTCTTCATCTTCAAGCACATCACAAGCAAAAACAGAACTGTTTTTTCCAAAAGTCTTTAATGATTCGCAGGTTCAAATAATAGACAGACTTGAAAAAAATGACGGTGTAGTGGTTCAGGGACCACCCGGTACAGGCAAAACCCACACGATTGCGAATATCATTTGTCATTATTTGGCGACAGGCAGGCGCGTTCTTGTTACCTCAAAAGGGGAGCCTGCTCTATCAGTACTGCAAGGTCAAATACCTGGGGAAGTAAGAACCCTAACAATTAGCCTTCTGGCAAATGAAAGGCAAGGCATGAAACAGTTGGAAGCCGCAATCGATCTTTTGGCTGGATTAGTTAGCCGAACCAATTTGCAGGAACTTACTCAAGAAGCAGAATCGCAGGCTTTAAGAGTAAAGCAGCTCAAAAAGGAAATAAATGAAATAGATGAAAAGATTAAAGAATGGGGATTAAAGCAATTAAACCCGGTTGGGCAAAAGCTGGCTGGTGAAAAAAGCGACATTACAGCGATGGAGTTGGCTCGTCTTGTCATAGATAATTCTGGTTCTCATAAATGGTTCAAAGATGAGCTCGGTTCATCTGAACGTTATGCACCTAAGTTTAACGATTCTGATATAGCGACAATTAGAACTGCTCGCCGAAAAGTCGGTAAGTATATTCATTATGTTGGTAAATCTATTCCACAAATACAGGATTTTCCAGATAGCACAAATATAGCAACCATACATGAAAATTTATCCAAATATAATGAAATTAATATGCACTTTAAAGGAGGTCATATACCAGAACTTGCTGTCTCTGTGAAGAAATCTATTGACCGAGCCAGGCAATTAATCGAGCCATTACAAGAACTGAGAAACCTTCTTGATGTATTTCAAGATAATTCCTGGTTAAAACAGCTATTTTATTCTTGGATTAAAGACGCATCGACACCAAGCAATGAAAATACATTATTCAACGAGCTGGCAAGCTCTTTGGACAATTTAATAGAGCGACGGCAGATATTTGTTAAGACTCTTGTTGAAATACCTGATCCATATGTTTGTCTTGAAGACATACAAACTGCTTTAAGTAATCTGGCAAACAATAAAAGAGCTTTTAGCATATTTTCTTTCGGCAATAAAGAAGCCAAAAACATTATTGAGCAGGCAAAAATTGAAGGGGAAGCTCCGAAAGGCATGGAAAGTTGGCAGCTTATTCTTGATTATGTAACTTATCAAAATGACATGAAAAAGTTTATCGTCAAATGGAATCATGCAGGACAAGAGCTTGCTTTGCCAGAGTTTACATATCAGTATGGCAGCTCATTCAGAGATATTCAAAATGTTCAAAAATCAATATCAAATGCAAAACGTATTGCAGGAAAGTGGAACTCTATTAGCCAGGAAATCGGTGAGTTATTCCCGTATGGAATCGATGTGCCAAAGATTGTGCGAAGCAAACCAGGAGTAGATAAGGCAATCAAGGCTATTAATCTTAATATCTCTCGCATTAGTCTCGATGCACAACGTATCAAGCTGCAAGACTTAATGAAGAAACTGAATCAATCTGATGGAGATATAACAAATAGAATAAGTATATTTATAAAAAAAATCATTGGAAAACCTGAATATTCATCGGACAAAATTATTTTGCACTGGCAAAAATTGATTTCAGAATTAAACAAAATAAATGAGTTGCTAGTACATTTGCATAATATTGAAAGAATTGCAGAATCAGTATCTGACTCAGGTGCGCCAATTTGGGGAGAGAAACTAAAATCAGAGCCGCTACTGGAAGGAGACGATCTTCTTACGCCAATAGACTGGTATGAAACATGGATATGGAACCAGCGCAAACAATATTTGCATGAAATTGATGGGCGTGAACATCTCAAGAAGATCTCTACAAAAAGAAAAGACCTTGACAATGATTTGAAGCAGACATTTTCTAGGCTTGTGCAGATAAAAACAAAAATTGGTTTACATAGGAGCATGACTGAGCGTGTCCAGGGAGCTTTGATGCGTTTTGTGTCTTCTATCGCAAAGGTTGGTAAGGGCACTGGAAAGAGAGCACCAAGGCACCGTAGAGATGCTTATCGAGCAATGCAGGATTGCTACAGTGGAGTGCCATGCTGGATTATGCCAACCTGGCGAGTGAGCGAAAGTTTACCATCTGATTTTGGTTCTTTTGATTTGGTGATTATTGACGAGGCATCTCAATCTGACATTACTGCGTTGCCTGCAATTTTGAGGGCAAAAAAATTATTGATTGTAGGTGATGATAAACAAGTTAGTCCAACTGCTGCTTTTCTTGCCGAAGAAAAGATATCACAACTAAAGCATAATTTTCTCAGGGAACAGCCGTTTGCAGAACTGCTGCTTCCCGGAGTTTCTGTATATGACCTTGCCAACGCTATTTTTCCCGGTCGGCGAATCATGTTAACCGAGCATTTTCGATGCGTTGAACCCATTATTCGATTCAGTATGCAATTCTATAATGAACCTCTAAGGCCTCTAAGGATACCCAAGTCGTCTGAAAAATTAACACCACCACTGATTGATGTATATGTTAAAGGCGGTCAGCGTGATGACAGGCGTATGGTTAATGAAATAGAAGCAGAAGGAATTATATCTGAGATAAAAACTCTTGTGGAAAATCCTGAATTTAAGGGACGCAGCATTGGTGTTATTTCTCTAATAGGCGCACAACAGGCAAAATATATACAAGATCGATTACTTACTGAATTGGGAGAAGATGTCTTTCAAGACTATAAAATAGCCTGCGGTGATGCTGCTACTTTTCAGGGAAAAGAGCGAGATATTATGTTCTTATCTATGGTCATTGGTTCAGGCCAGGGTGCAGTAATGAGTAAAAGAGAGAGTGAACAAAGAATGAATGTAGCCTTGTCCAGAGCAAGGGACAGAATGTACCTTTATAGAAGTATTCAAGAATCTGATCTTGGCAATGAATCAGACTTGCGATTAAAAATACTCAGGCATTTTTCTTCGCCGATGCCTCAACGTGAGCATGTTGATAATCCGATAGACTTGTGTGATTCAGAATTTGAAAGAGATGTATATAAACGGCTTACTGAAAAAGGGTATAATGTTGTTCCTCAGGTAAGAGTTGGTGCATTTTCAATTGATCTGGTTGTTGAGGGAGAAAATGACCGAAGACTGGCAATTGAATTAGACGGTGACAAGTATCATCCGCCTGAGCAGTGGATGAATGACTGGAAACGGCAACGTACTATGGAAAGAGTTGGTTGGCAGTTCTGGAGGTGTTGGGGTTCAAGTTACACAATAGACCCTGAAGGGTGCATGGATGATCTGATTGGTGTGCTGAACAACATGCAAATACTGCCATATGAAAGTAGTAATGGTGCAAATATATATACAGAGCAACGAATCTTTGAAAAACAAATCGAAAGTGATGATGACGATTTTCAGTTGACCGAAAACGGGGCTAAACCGTGAAGTTCTGAAGTCAGGCTGGCATCAACTGGAGCAGATGCTGTGTACAAAGCGAAAGCCCTCAAAGTGCCGGCGGATTATACCCCGCAACACCACCATGAATCATGTCAGTCTTGTGGTCATTGGACCAATGCGGGTATCAATGCGGTATTGATTTCTGCCTGTGCGAACCACGCAGACAGGCTGACCTCCGGCTCACCGGTAATGTGGTCGGCCTTGCCGTCCTTCACATCGCGGCTGGTCGTTGACCACTGGAAGTTGGAGTTGAATTTAATGCCGTAGGGCGGGTCGATGTAGATGCACTGCACCCTGCCACGCAGCTCCTCGCGCTCGGCCAGCGAGGCCATCACCTGCAGGCTGTCGCCCAAGATCATCCGGTTCGACCAGTTCGCATCGTGCTGATAAAACTCGGTGGCAGCGGCTTCACTCGGCAGGCCGTTGAAATCGGCGAACAGATCGATCTGCCCATCCGATTCGCCGTCCTCTGTCTGCCACCGCCGCAAGTCGTCAATCAATACCTTCGGATGTACCTTTTTCTGAATGAATAGCGGCGGTGCCTGCACCACCCGCTCCGACTCGTCCTGCTCATCCTTGCCACGCCACACCAACTGCGGGTCCAGGTCACGGTTACGCCGCTCATACGCGACCCGGAGCGGACTCCGGTCATCGTCCGCCATCAACGCCTGATGCTTGGCCGTGGGAATGTTCGGGCGCATGGCACTGTCGTGGGTCAGGGTTTCGACTTTTTTGTGGCAGACTTTCTTTGTCATCACCTATTCCAGAAAGGGGTTTTTGATCATTAACGGACCAGCTTCCTACTCATGCTGCCAATCCTCGCTATAGGGGTTTGGGTTTGGAAAAGCCGCTATATACCCCATCAATATGCTCATACAGATCATCAGAAACGCTTCGCCAGAGCGGGTCGAGAATGATCCGGGCACCCTCACGGCGGGCGAGCTTTGCCGCCGGCACGAAGTCGGCATCCCCGGCTATGAGGACAATGATAGCGGCCTGCCGCTTCAGCACAATCGATGTGATATCGATACCAATACGCATATCTACTGCCTTTTGCTTCAGGGCGAGCATGAAATCCTCGTCACTCAGGTCATCGACAGTGATCTCTTTGTTGAGTAATTTTTTCTGTGGTGCTTCGTTCAGAATCCAGCCACGCTCACGGTGAACTTTACCAAGACGGACAGCCATGTTCGGTTTGCTTCGAAGCTCATTAAACAATTCAGACCGAAATTTCGCCACATCACTTTTCTTGTAATCAACCGACTTGCTGGAAACCGGCCGCTGTTCTTTACCCTGATAGGATTCCGCATCATAGTAAAAAACACGGTAGAGCAGCGACATCGGGTTTGGCACCAATTTGTCCCTCCTTTGAGACTTCAGTTGCTTGTCAGCCTCTTGATATTCAAGGTGTCTGGCTCTGTTTTGGTGGTCCAGATGGTTAAAAGTGAGGTGTTTGATAGCTTCTGCAACGGCAGCCGGATTTTTTTGACGGTATTTCGATGAGAGAGCTGGCAGGCGTTTCAGCAGATAAGCACCATCTATCAGGATCGCTACTTTCGTCATGGGGCACACCTCCCTGAAACAAAAAAGCCCCCAGGGTTCGGCTGCGTTCAGGATAACCAAGTCAACAATAACCTGGGAACACAGCGTACTGCACAGGGGGCGGATACAGGTAAATATACGAGGAAATCAGCCAATTTTCAAATTAATTTGAAATTGATTTTATTTATGCAAAAATAAATCAGCTTATGGCTATATGCTCGGCAGAACCGGTCGCACACCCAAGGACCAGAAAAAAGTAAATCGCTCACAGGCCCTCATTTGAGTTTGTTGCCATATCGCCAGTGGGGAATCAGAGGGGACCGGTTTATGTACGCATAGTTCTCTTCGAGCAGTCTGGTGATCATGTCCGCTACCAAACGGTGAATCTCTGTGCTGCGAGATGCCGGGAAATTATCCATGGTCAGGTACCGGCGCAGGTCTGCGATATTCGCGGTAAAATCGGCACCATCATAATGCTTCCTGAGCAAACGAAATCGTTGCTCGACAGCGGTTATTTTGGTCTTCAGCTTTAATTCTGTGTATTCGTCCAGCCCTTGCGGGCCATGTATCCAGGCCTCTATCCCGTCTTTCTCAATCTGCTCAAGCATTGCTATTGCCGAATAGTACAGATCGGACGCGGCACGATATTGAGCAATCCGGGTAACAACATACCACCCGTAAATGGCCAGAAGAACGAATACAATGGGCGTTATATAAATCAAAGAGGCAGCGACCTCACGCAATCAACCGGCTGCAGCCTGTTCTATATAGCGCAGCGATTCCTCAACAACAGAAGGGAGGTTTTCATGCCTGATTTCCAGCTTTTCCAGCAGAGTCTCTTTCTCAAAACCAGCACGTATCAGACCACCAAAGACTTCCTCCAGAAAAGAAGAACCGTAGTAATTGGTACCACCCAGATCGACGATCACCCTGTCATATTCATCGAGGGCCGGCTTCAACATATCATCACGAAAAATTTCCGCACTGCGCTCACCGTCCTTTCGGTAGCGACCAAACGGACGGTCGGTAAATTCTCGGGCCAGATCAATTTCTGTCTCACTCATTCAAGCACTCCCGGCAAGAGGTATTTCCCATTGTATCAAAGTTCCACGAATATCGTTTTTCATTTCGAGCGTCTTTTCCTTTTTATTTTCTTTATTTTCACCTTGCAGCGAATAAAAGCCCCTTCCACTCACAATAACCAGTCTCCCTTTTGGATTTTTTAATACAAGGTCCTGTATATCAGAGCTGCCCAGCCCGCCACCGGATTCGCTGCGCGAACTTCTGGTGTATTCCATTGCCGCCTTTATCATTTTACCGTCGTCCCGTCCCAGCGAGAGTCTTTTCATTAATGGCTCGAACAATCCCGGCTCCTTCAGGGTTTTGGGAATCCCCACACCTCTATCACATAAAGCAATATAAAGTTTGCTGGCATAAATATATGCCATAACCCACCAAAATCGCTTTTCTTCTTCGCTATCCGGATACGCATGATAAGCCACGTTGAGCATACCCTCCCCAATAGCTTTGCTTACCAGCCTTTCAGCCTCAGATTTGTTGTCGCTCTCCAGTTGCTGATAGAGCAAAGCCTCTTCTATCAAAAATTCTGTCATTTTATCCAGACCTTCATCTTTTATCCCTCTGGTAACCGGTATCCAGTACTGACGCTGAGAGATAGCGGAGGTATGTGTATAACCGCATAATTTAGACAATCCTGTTCCGATCAGTATGTCTTTTATCAACCCGACCACACCCTTAAACTTGATAGTGACATTATCGCCAAACTTATCAATCTCCGAGTACAGGTATGTCGCTCCCACCGGAGTAATGATTTGCGTATCGGAAAAATCAATCAGCACATTCCTGCGGTCAGCCACTGCTTTGTGCAGATGCTCTGCAAAATGAACGATGGCTTCATGGTGACGCTTGGCATGGTACGAGAAATCCAATACTCCAGGCGCCTGAATCATCTCGTAGTTCCAAAAGCCGCTGCCGTCAGTGTAGTAATGTTTCTTCTTTTTATTTTTCCGGCAGGACCGACTGTTTCGTTTATAAGTTATCCGCTGCTGCCGGATTCTGTAGTTGCCGGGTAGTTTTTTCACTCACTCTCTCCCAGAGTCAGGTCATTCCGCATTTTGCATGGCAAACCCGTTGATAGCCAGAGAGAAGCTTTAACCGATGTAATGCGGGACAGCATCCCAGGTACGGCTATCGAGCAATCGACCGGCCCGTTTTTTACCCAGCGCAATTAAATCTCCAGACGGGTCTGGTGCCCAGTGACCCCATTGCTTGAAGTGGAAGGATATATTGGCATCAGCACACTGATCACGCAGTGAACGCACCCATTCCGGCTGTGTCGGTCGTGCCTTCGGCCCGGATTCACCACCGGCGATCACCCAGTCCAGCTCCGGCAGATAATGCGACAGGTCCAGATCACTGAGCAGCGGTTCGCAGGATAAAAATCTCACCCGGGCCGGGTAGCGCAACAGGCGGTCAATCCGCGAATACCATTTGTCCGATTCTACCGTGACACCCAACCAGACATTATCCGGCCAACTATCTGACCACGGCGCGAGGCTCGCAATAGCCGCCGGGCGCTTGGTCAGCAATAGCCAGTCCAGATTCGGCGTCTGCTCAACCAGATCCCACAGGCGCTCTCTGGCAGCATTGAGCTCCGCCCTGGGTTCAAACACATCGGCCATGGATGCACAGAACACACGCTGACGCTCACCTCGACGCTTTGCAGCCTGATGCCATCGTAGCGGCTCAGACCAGTGACGATCCGTAAAAAACCGGCGTGGTGCTTTAGCCCCCCAGTGCGCACCACCTGTGCGGCGGTCAAAGGCTTGCGCATAACAGTGTTTGCAGGCCGCAGAGACTTTGGTGCAGCCCCACCAGGGATTAAAGGTGTGGTGTGTCCACTCGATTTTTGAGGCGTGACCCATGGTTAAAAAATAAAAATCTTCTGGCTGGACAATACAATTTGGGAGTCTGCATGAAGCCCGGAGGAAAAACGGGACCGGGGTTTTCGGGTTTCATGGTGCAAGACCTGTATTTCCTTGCGATTTACCAGTTCGGACATGACTTCTTCCATAATATTATTCGTAATCGGGGCAGAGTTACGGATCTTATTCGTAAGGGTACCGAATGTTATTGCTTCACCTTCTGACTCAATAAGCCGCGGCACCTGTTCTAGAATAACCTTTTGCACCAGATCTTCTTTCTCTTTAAAGAAATCATTCTCAAAGTAGCTGAACTGATTTCTATATTCTCCATTATGACCCAATATCACAGATGGCACACCGGCAAATCCCTGATGGTTCAAGTTGATATTGGAGTTTTGCCAGTGCTCCTCCATCATCTCATTGTGCGCCATCGAATGCTGCGATAAATGCACCAACACAATCACTCTATGTGAGTTTTCGTTTTTTATGTAATAGCTGGTGAAATACTTATCCGGAAAGTGTTCCCGAATATGATCGATAATATATTCTCTGGCGAGCATACGCCCATAGAGGCTGTCCCCATCTGGATCATCCTCGCGAGCCCGGCGCACAATATCATCCGGTTCTATATCCAAACCGACATTAGCTAGGCCAGATGCCATACGCACTGCTTTTTCTTCATCTTCGGACACATGGTCAATGATTTCATCCGGCGTAAAAGTCAGTATAATTTCCGCATCGGATAAGGCTGAAAATATAGAACGAATAACATTGATTGGTGCCTTCGACCAGCCATACTGGTCCAAAATAAAAATAGCCCTCTGAACTCGATTTGCATGTTTTTTAATATCCGCGATAATCGTTTGGCATTTGTCAGCAAATGCGCCTTGCAGGTAGGTGATGTGATGCGCATTATCTTTATTCACCTCTCGTTCAGAGTGGGCCTTCCTTAAAAAATCTATTGCCCCTCTGTCTTTATCGACGAAATAGTAATGCACATCTGAATTCAGGGGATTGTTTCGGTTCTGTCGGGCTTCGGCTATTCTTTTTTCTACCGCATCAACAACGATAAAAGGCGACCCAAGATATTCTCTATTGGTAGAATCAGTATAGACACCACCGCCACAAAACCCATCAACGATAAACAACTTGAACATGGAATGGCGCGGATCCTGCGTAAATTTTCTGGTATATCTTTCGATGTAGCCGCGATAAATCTCATGCTTATTTTCAGAGTGCTGATCAATTCGAGGGGGCTGCTCTCCAATACTCCATTTATATTTTCCACCCTTCATAACGTGAGACCAGCGGACCGGGAAGAGCGATTTCTGTAGTAGATATCATCATTGACCTCATTCAGCTCCCTGATGACTTCATCAAATGTGGTGGCGTAGATGCCATCCTGCGCAGTGATCTCAAATGGAGTGATGGCTCGATCTTCAAACAGGCAGGCTGACACCTGTTCAGTACGGAGTATCTCGTCTTCGCTGTAGCCGTGCTTTGCGCACAGTTCTCCGTCATCCTGACCAAGCATCAGCAGGCTGTTCAATTCCCGCACAATATAATCGCTGTGGGTACTGATAACGATATTCAGCCCGGCATTGACCAGTCGGGCCAGCAAACGGGCAATCTCACGCTGGTTTGCGGGGTGGATATTGAGTTCCGGTTCGTCGATCATCAGCAGGTCACCCCGTTTTGCCTGATTTTCCAGATAAAACCACAGCCCAAACAGGCTTTTGACGGTGCTGGAGGCCATGTGCAGGCCCATTTCCTGTGTTTTAATGCCATCACGGCTTCTTTGATAGGGCTTGAAGCGGATATCGCCACTACTGCGTTCAACCTTGTATGCCCCTCCGGCGAGCTTTTTTTGCAGCTCCAGTGCCAGTTGATGAAAATCACCCGACGGGCCGCGCTGCCTCTCAGGCAACTGGTTTAGCCAGTTAATGTAATGGGCAATAGGGATGGCGTAGCGCGAACGGATCACATCTTTTAATAGTTCCTTGAGGTCAATATCTTCTTTGGAGGCATGATGCAGCAAGGCGGTACGGCGTGTACTGAGCTCCCGGAAAAACAGGTGCAGCCCGTTGCGCTCGGCAGGCATCAGGAAAGGACGCTTTATGTCCGCATGTGAATCGAGAAATGCCTGGAACCCGGTTTCATCGATTAATTCAAATCCGGCATTTTTCAGCAGTTCGGGGGAGGTATTGAATACCTCCATCAGCGTTTTCGATATGCGTTTATTGAACTCCGCCAGTGTCTGATCCCGCTCCGGTATCTCGTCTCTGGCCCTCAGATTCGCCAGCTCTGCCATCATGTAATAACAGTGATACAGCGAATACATAGCCCAGGTCTTGCCGCTATTATTGGCCCCACAAAAGATCGTCAGGGGCTTTTGTATAAATTCTCCGGCTTTGATAACGCCCAGATTTTTTGCCCTGAATGTCAGGTCTGTCATCGGTTTTTCCTCGCTGTCCGGTTATGGTCAAAAAGGGCATATCCGGCGGCCCTGTGGTCTGTTTTCATCAGGTGCCTCCGATTGCCGTGACTATCATTCGGTTAAAACGATCTTCAACTTCCTTTTCAAAATCATGCCGCATTTCAAACACATCGGCAAATTCCGCAAATGCCCAGCGCCCGTATGTCTGCAAATGGTTTACACCCGGCACCGAGCAGGTCTCCATGGTCAGTTTTTTGTCCTTTGCGTCCTCTTCTGCCGAATTTTGGCGCGACCTCAACTGCTTCGACCTGACAGAAAAATGGACGGATACCATTAAACTGATAATGCCGCCAGTATTTCAGCAGTCTGGCAGTGTGCGGTGTTACCTTCCAGTCATGCTCAGCAGGTAGCCTGCGCCACGTATCAACATGGCTTCGCAGCTCATTTATGATGGAAATCGGATCGTATTTTTGATCGGCACCCAGCCCCATGCTTTCATAAAACAGTTCCTCCGATTTCGAGTCCCTGCGTCGGGACAGTCTCTAGTTCGGTCAGGATCCTGCCCGACCGGTTCAATATATCGGGTTGCGCTAGATCGAAAATGATGAACCACAACCGCAGGTTGTGCTGACATTGGGGTTATTGATAACGAATTGTGCGCCTGTCAGGTCTTCCTGAAAGCGGACTTCCGCACCATTCAGGTATTGCAGGCTCATGGTATCGACGATGACGGATACACCGTCTTTTTCGATCTTCAAGTCATCGTCATTGGTGGTTTCATCGAACTCAAAGCCGTACTGAAAGCCGGAGCAGCCGCCACCGGTTATGTAGATTCTCAGCATCAGGGCGGTGTTGCCTTCCGCTTCGACCAGCTTTTTCAGCTGATTGACTGCGCCGTCGCTCAGAATAAGCGGGCTACCATCACTATCTGCCTGTATCGTTGTTGTGTTCATTGCTACTCCAAAAGCACTTTAACCGGGAAATCGTCCGGCATCCATCAAACACCTTCCTCTGTTGCCATTCCAGGAGCAACCCTGGGCGACTTACCGGATTTCGTTATCTCCAGCACCGGGTTTTTGACCTCTGCCTCGTGTACCATCTGGCCGTTCACTTCGGCACCAATTGCCATTTCGATCAGGTTGTAATATACATTCCCGGTTACTTGAGCTTCGGCGGCCAACTCTATACGCTCTGAGGCATAGACATCGCCAATAACGGTTCCGTTCAGTATGATATGAGGTACGCGAACCTGCCCTTCAATGCTGCCCCGGTCACTCAGGTTAAGAGTTGACGTACTTCCCGCCTTTGCCTCCACATTACCAATGATGGTGCCATCTACGAACAGTCCACCATCAAAGCTGATATCGCCACGAACTTCCGTGTCGATACCGATCAGTGTATGCACTTTGGATTTTTTGTTTTTTCTGCCTATAACCATATTTCACGTCCTTACATTCGGCCAGTCAAACCGCTTGACCGGGTTTTCAATTTCATCGTCCCCGTTGTGTGTCAGCTCGACAACCACTTCTCTGGGGACAAACTCTTCGGGCAATTGCAGGCTCCCGGTAAGCTCCTGAAAATACTGGAACCTGTATGTCAGCGCTTTATCTTCCGGTACCTGAATATCCGATAATCTGAGGTGCTCCGCCTGCCCATTCAACACTCCTTTAATCGTCATGTCCACATCACCTTCGGCCAGAGTATCATTTTCCCCCGCCTGGGTTAATATCATTTTGAAATGATACAGATTCTCGGCAGCCGGTGTAACTTCCAGACTATAGACACCCAGGCCCTTACTGCCGTTTTCAGGCGAGATGATCAGTTTATAAAAGGAAATCTCTTCCCGCAACCCAGCCGCCTGTTTTTGCAGGTCCCTGATCTCCTGGACCAGCCCGGCCTTGGCCTCACGGTTGACCTGTGCAGTCCGCTCAAAAATAGCCATTCTGGCCTGGAGATCGCGATTTTTACCGACGACATCCTTGAGTCGTTCGTACAGCGGCTTGCTCTTCTGAAATTCATGATCAAACAGGTGGGCCGCCTCGTTCCAGCCATAGTGGTAAGCCGACCAGACACAGGTTGCCCACAGTAGCAACAGAAGAATAGTCCTTACGGCCAGTCGGCCCGGATGATGTTCCTTAATGACAAACGCCATAATGATTCTACGGTAGCAAAGCGGGCTGCGCGATGCCCATGGTTTCCGGCAAACCCGACATTAAATTAAAATTCTGAATCGCCTGCCCTGCGGCACCTTTGACCAGATTATCGAGCACAGACAGTACAACAATCATATCACTTCCGGGAAGCTGGTGAACCGCCATTCGGCACATATTTGCCGAACGAACCGCCCGTGTATCGGGATGTGAGCCCGGTGGCAGGACATCCACAAAAGGTTCATCGACATAACGATTTTCATAAATGCCCTGGAGATCGACAATATCCCCTTTGGCTCTGGCATACAGTGTCGCATGAATCCCCCGGATCATGGGTGTCAGATGAGGTACGAAGGTCAAACCGATGATGTCATCGGTGGCTTCAGTGAGCCCCTGTGTGATCTCCGGTAAGTGTCTATGCCCCTGCACCGCATAAGCCTTCAGGCTGTCGCCCGCCTCACAAAACAGTGTGCCGATACTGGCACCCCGCCCCGCACCACTGACACCGGACTTGCAATCTGCAATCAGGTTGCCCGTATCAACAAGACCGTTCTCAATAAGCGGCATAAAACCAAGCTGCACCGCCGTCGGATAGCAGCCGGGGTTTGCTACCAGTCGAGCCGTTTTTATCTGCTCCCTGTTTACTTCCGGCAGGCCGTATATAGCCGATGCAACCAGGTCGGGGCAGGCATGTTCCATACCGTACCATTGCTGCCAGTCTTCGATATCCTTGATGCGAAAGTCGGCCGCCAGGTCAATAACCTTGACATCCGACTCCAGCAGCTCGCGGGCCATGGTCATTGCCGTACCGTTGGGTGTCGCAAAAAACACCGTGTCACACTCGCTCAGAACCTTAACATCCGGCTCACTGAACGCGGCATCAATATGCCCTCGCAGATTGGGGTAAAGCTCTGATACCGGCCTGCCAGACTCAGCCCTTGATGTGATTACCCGGATTCCGGCCTGCTCATGGCCGCTCAGCAATCTCAATAATTCGGCACCGGTATAACCTGTACCACCGACAACACCGACCTGAATCATCATTCCGCTCAAACTGAAAAGAAGCACATTCTATGACGTGGAGGCCCTTGCCACCATAGTAATTTTTCAAATCGCGTATAATCACATACCCCGGCCCGAAATCCTGAAGTTGACGATGAGGTATTTTTCCAGACGTTCTTTACGTGTTCTTGTCAGCCCCAGGGCATGGCGTATTCGTCTGACGCTGTGGGCCGGTGCGCTGACACTGGGACTGTTTTCAGTGCTGTTAATAGAAAGCAGCAAATATCTGGACAGCGCATTCATCGGACTTGCCCGACAGTATCCGTTACTGCCCCTGCTCATAATACCCACCGGATTCACCATGATCGTATGGATAATCAATCGCCATTTTCCCGGCAGTCAGGGCGGCGGAGTACCACAGACGATCGCCAGCCTGCATTACCCTGCCCCAACCCATCTGATTTCTCTACGCATACTGTGTGGCAAGACCGCCATGGTGCTCGTCGCTCTGGCCTGCGGTGCATCCGTTGGTATCGGTGGTCCCATGGTGCATATCGGGGCAAGTATCATGTATGTATCCAGCATGTATGCACACTACACTCCGAGGCATATTCAACAAACCGCCATCATGGCCGGCGGCGCGGCCGCAATCGCCACCATTTTCAGCGCTCCGCTGGCAGGCATGGCCTTTGCTGTAGAGGGAATCAGTCGGTCATTCCAACCCCGCCGCAGCGGACTGATTCTGATCACCATTCTTTTAGCTGTGCTCACCATCGCATTGACCACAGGCTATAAACCCCATCTGGGTGAGATCAACTACCGGTACCCCGGTCATTCGCCGGTATGGCTGGCTGCCCTGGTTTGCGGGATTACCGGCGGCGTACTCGGCGGTGCTTTCAGTCAGGGCATCCTGTCGTTCACCCGGAGAACCATGTCCTGCGCACAACAGTATCCCTATGCCTTCGCCGGAGCCTGCGGACTGGTCGTTGCCATAATCGGCCTGACTAGCTCAACCCCCATCTACGGCACCAGTTATCAACTGACAGCGGATCTGATGCAGGCACCCAGTCAACCGACCGATATATTTTTTCCGTTTGCCAAAATGCTGGCAACAGCCGCTGCCTTTGTCAGCGGCATACCCGGCGGCATTTTCGGCCCCGCTATTGCCATAGGTGCTGGTATCGGTGCCGACCTCAGCCAGTGGTTTCCACTATTGACGATGCAGACAACCATGCTGATGAGTATGACTGCCTATTTTTCCGCTGTTTTTCAAACTCCGATGACCGCTGCCATTCTGGTCATCGAAATCAGTGGCAGTCTGGATATCCTGTTACCCGTTATTGCGGCATCATTGATTGCCTTTGCCATATCCCGCCTGATTTGCCCTGCACCGCTGTATCATGTACTTTCACAGGACTTTACAGGACGCAGCAACACACTGGAAGCCGATAAAGGCCTGAAACCCGGCGCATGACACCTGCCACCTGTGAGCAGCAGCAATCATCAGGAACAGTATGGAACTCACTACCGCTATCGCACTCGCGCTGGGTACCGCATGGGCCAGCGGCATCAATCTCTACGCCGCTGTGTTCATGCTCGGCTATCTGGGTAATCAGGGCCATATCATACTGCCCGCCGATTTAATGGTGGTGCAAGACCCCGCCGTTATGATGGCCGCCGGCTTCATGTACTGTGTTGAGTTCTTCGCTGACAAAACCCCCGGCATCGATACCGGCTGGGATGCGTTGCACAGCTTCATCCGCATTCCTGCCGGCGCGGTCATGGCCTCCATGGCCATCGGCGATGTATCGCCCGCCATGCAAGCGGTCGCATTCCTGATCGGTGGCGCTGTCACCACGGCAACCCATGCCACCAAATCCGGAAGCCGGGTACTGATTAACACCTCGCCAGAACCGTTCAGCAACTGGGCTGCTTCGGTTGCGGAAGATATTACAGTCATCGCCGGCCTGTGGATGGCCTTATACAATCCGGTACTTTTCCTGATTTTGTTCGGTGTTTTCATCCTGCTGGCCGTCTGGTTGCTGCCAAAGATATGGCACGGCGTAAAGCAGGTAACCCGAAAGCTCGGCATACTGTTCGGCAGAATAGCGGTGGATAACACGCGACCAACTCATTCTTCAACAGCAGGGTCGAATGCGGAAAGCACCAGGACGACCGAATCCGGCACCCTGCCAAAAGACATCTCGCCGTGATGAACAGGCAATCGAAACGCTTAATGGGTGTGGTCGCTATTGTCCTGATCACGATTCCAGTTGTGGCGGGCTTTTATCTCTTTGGTCGCGAACAGATTATTCCGCCGCAAAGAGCAATCACCTACCATGGCGATACCATTGATGTCATTAACAACCATGAGGGTCATCTGACTCTGGTGTCTTTCTGGGCCTCCACCTGCAAACCCTGCATTAAAGAACTGCCGGAATTTATCGCGATACATGACGACTATAGAGACAAACCCTTTAGCATGATCGGCATTTCCATGCCCTATGATCAGGCCGACCTGTCTGTTGCCATTATCCGGCACTTCCGGCTGCCCTGGCCGAATGTGCCTGATATCCAGGGCAGGCATGTCGCAGCCTTTGGCGACATCCGGGCCATACCGACCACGATGCTGATTGACCATGCCGGGATAGTAAAATGGAAACACGAAGGCCCGGTCAATTTCCAAACATTGCGCCGGCAACTCGATCAACACCTGTCCCAATCCAGCTAGACACTGAACCAATAACGGCAAAGACCTGATCATGTGGCTGAAGTCTTTACATATTTTCTTTATGGTGGCCTGGTTCGCCGGCCTGTTTTATCTGCCGCGCATTTTTGTGAACCATGCCATGATCGACGACGAGGCAACCAGTCATCGTTTCAAAATCATGGAGCGCAAGCTGTATCGATTTACCACCCCATGGATGATTCTGACTATTGTCTTCGGCCTCTGGATGTTATATGACTACGCTTGGGCGGCATACGGTTCCATGCTCTGGCTACACATCAAGCTGAAACTCGTGGCAGTTCTGATCGCCTATCACCTCTGGTGCGGACAAATCGTCAAGACCTTTGCCGAAGATAAAAATACCCGCAGCCATGTCTGGTACCGCTGGTTTAATGAAACACCGGTGTTTCTGCTGCTGGCAATAGTACTGCTGACAGGGCTAAAGCCTTTCTAGTGCATCAAGGAGTCGGTCAGTGTCCCCACCATTATTCAGCATTGTAATACCCTGCTATAACTATGCCCATACACTGGAGCGGGCTGTCACATCCGTGACCGGTCAGTCATTTGCGGACTATGAGCTGCTGGTTATCAATGACGGTTCTACAGATGATACCGATCAGGTCGCTGCAGAACTGGCGCAAAATTATCCCGATGGCTTCAGATACCTCAGAACACAAAACTCCGGTCCTGCGGCAACCAGAAATCTGGGCATAGCAAAGACCTCCGGTCGTTATTTGATCT
>JAJDYQ010000088.1 GCA_022825085.1 Gammaproteobacteria bacterium | reverse complement strand
CTTAAATAGCAGAATATCTCTGGGGCGGGTTATTGCTGAACAGTTCCGGGCTTTAATGCAGCAGGTTCTGATTATCCGTGATAGAGCTTGAAATAGTACAGTCCCGACCGGTCGATGCGCACCGACCGATCTGTTATTTTTTCTTCGGTCTGGGTTCTTTCTTCAGCAGTCGTTCGCCTTTTTCGTAGATATTGGCGGCGGAACCTGCAATGAGCGGATCGGGCGGAGTGACTGCTTCCTGGTCTTTATCCGGATAGTCAAGGGAGTTTAATATGTAGCGCATGGCGTTCAGACGTGCGCGCTTCTTGCAGTCTGACTTGATGACCAGCCAGGGTGCGTCTTTTGTGTCGGTGTAGAAAAACATGGCCTCTTTGGCTTCTGTGTAATCCTGCCATTTATCCAGTGAAGCCATATCCACAGGGCTGAGCTTCCAGTGTTTCAGCGGGCTGCGACGGCGTTCCTGAAAGCGCCGGAATTGCTCATTCCGGCTGATGGAAAACCACAGCTTGTAGAGCCTGATGCCGCTACTGATCAGCATGCGTTCCAGTTCAGGTGCCTGACGCATGAATTCGAGATAATCGTCAGAGGAGCTGAAGCCCATAACGCGCTCTACCCCGGCGCGGTTATACCAGGAGCGGTCAAACATGACGATCTCTCCTGCGGTAGGCAGATGTTTGATGTAACGCTGGAAGTACCATTGTCCAGCTTCCTGATCGGTGGGTTTTTCCAGGGCTATAACATGGGCACCGCGTGGATTCATGTGTTCCATGAAACGTTTAATGGTTCCTCCCTTGCCAGCGGCATCGCGGCCCTCAAACAGGATCAGAATTTTCTGCCCGCTGTCCCTGACCCAGTTTTGCATCTTCAGCAACTCAATCTGCAGCTTCTTTTTTTCAGCTTCATACTCCGGGCGGCGCATTTTTTCTGTATAGGGATAGTTGGCATCCTTGAATATCTTGTTCTTACCCAGCTTTTCGATGAGCTCGGGCTTTGCAAGTCGGGATTCTTTCCGGCGGCTGGCAGAAGTATTGGTGGCACTGTTACCCGACATGATTTATTTCCTCGCAGTGATGTGGGGGCACCATATTACGCTTTTATGCAGGCCAATGCCCATTCATTTTTCACGGTGCCCGTACTGATGGATAGTTTGCTAGAATGTATGCCAATTTGCGGTTTCTGGAATGTCTGCATGACGGTTATAACACGCTTCGCGCCGAGCCCGACCGGTTATCTGCACCTTGGCGGTGCCAGAACGGCCCTGTTTTCCTGGCTGCTGGCACGGCAGAATGGTGGAAAATTTGTATTGCGTATCGAGGATACCGACCGTGACCGCTCTACGCAGGAGTCGGTGGATGTCATTCTTCAGGCTATGGGGTGGCTGGGGCTGGACTGGGATGAAGGTCCTTTTTACCAGACACAGCGGATGGAGCGTTATCGACAGGTTGTTCGGCAACTGCTGGATGAGGGGCACGCCTACTATTGCTATTGCAGCAGGGAAGAACTGGATCGTATGCGTGAAGCGGCGAAGGCCCGCGGGGAGAAACCAAAGTATAATGGAAAATACCGTGATTTTGCCGGCGAACCGCCCGAGGGCATTAAGCCCGTGGTGCGTTTCAAAAATCCCCTGCAAGGCTCTGTTTCGTTTGAGGATCAGGTAAAAGGCCGTGTTGTCATTCATAACAGCGAGCTGGATGACCTGATTATTGCGCGTCCTGATGGTACGCCCACCTACAATTTCACTGTCGTTGTCGATGACCTGGATATGGGTATCACGCATGTGGTGCGCGGGGATGATCATCTGAATAACACGCCAAGGCAGATCAATATATTGCGGGCGCTGGGTTCCAGACCACCGATATACTGCCATGTGCCCATGATACTGGGTAATGATGGCAGGCGTTTATCCAAGCGGCACGGTGCGGTCAGTGTGATGCAGTATGCGGATGACGGTTATTTGCCTGAGGCTGTGGTCAACTATCTGGTGCGTCTGGGCTGGTCGTATGGCGACGAAGAGATTTTCTCCAGGCAGGATATGGTCAAAAAATTCAGTCTGGCTGCTGTCAACAGTTCGGCATCGGTATTCAATCCTGAAAAGCTGCTGTGGCTGAACCGGCATTATATGCAGCACGCCAGTACGGAAAATCTGGCCGGTCAGCTCGCAAAACATCTTGCACTGAAGGGCATTGCTGTCGGGCAGGGGCCGGACCCGGTTGATGTGGTTGGAGTCCTCCTTGAGCGGGCACAGACACTGGCGGAGATGGCTGAAAAGGCCGGCATGTTTTATACCGACTATGATGCCTTTGATGAAAAGGCAGCCGGCAAAAATCTGCGACCGGCTATCACTGCACCCATGCGGGTATTTCGGGATCGGCTTGAGGCGCTCGAAGACTGGCGGGCTGCCGCGATACATGCCCTGCTGGAGTCCGTCGCTGAACAGTTTGAGCTGAAAATCGGAAAAATCGGGCAGCCGGTGCGGGTTGCAGTTACCGGTGGCAGTGTATCGCCGTCAATCGGTGAGACGATTTACCTGATGGGCAGACAAAGGGCGCTTGCAGGATTGGACCGGGCACTGAAATATATTGAAAAAAAAGCTGAGGAATTTTCATAATCGGGCTGGACATTATCTGATGGCCTGCGTAGGATGCTGCCTCTTATCCGGGGCCATAGCTCAGCCGGGAGAGCGCAACACTGGCAGTGTTGAGGTCGGCGGTTCGATCCCGCCTGGCTCCACCAGGAAAAAGGGGTATCGCCACACCCGATGACAGTTTGCTGTCCCCTTCGTCTAGTGGCCTAGGACACCGCCCTTTCACGGCGGTAACAGGGGTTCGAACCCCCTAGGGGACGCCAATAAAATCAGGTGCTGAGGAAAGCCTGATCAGATAGCCGGAAAGATCATGGAGCTGGAGGGCTTTCAAAAAGTGCCCGACCTCCTCAGCTTGTCCGGGGCACTAAAAACAGTAATAAGGTTGCTATAGAGGCAGCGCGCAGGAAACAGGGTGTAAAGGTGGAGTTTCTTCAGTATTTTTCTGAGGTATTCACATGGACCAATATCACGATACTGGTCCTGGGGACGGTTGGCGGCCTGTTGCTTGGTGCTACTCCCGGCCTGAGTCCGACCATGGCTGTGGCGCTGTTAATTCCATTCACTTTCCATATGGAGCCTGCTTCATCGCTTGTTATGCTGGGCGCAGTTTATACGGCAACGGTGGCAGGTGGTGCCGTCAGCGGTATTCTGGTTAACATTCCCGGTGCGCCTGCGAATATCGCGACTATCATGGATGGCTATCCCATGGCCAAACAGGGTAAAGCTGTGCAGGCATTGCATTATTGCTTTATCAGCTCTTTTATCGGTGGATTCACAGGCGTGCTGTTGCTGGTGTTTTTTACGCCGCCGCTGGCAGAGCTGGCATTGAAGTTTGGCCCGGCGGAATTATTCTGGATATCCATTTTCGGCATCACCATCATTGCTTCACTGGGCGGCGGTTCGGTCGTTAAAGGTTTGATCGCCGGTATGGCAGGACTATGGCTTTCGACCATCGGTTATAACCCGGTGCTGGGCGAAGAGCGCTTTGTTTTTTCTGAACATCTGGCCGGCGGCATACATATCATCGCTGCCCTGATAGGGCTGTTTGCAATACCCCAGGTATTAACACTGGTTGCTGAATCAAGGATCGGCAGGGATGTACTTGAGTTTGCCGAGTTGCGCTCCCACAGTGTGTGGCAGTCATTTATTGATAACATTAAACGTACCAGGGCACTGGTTATTGGGACGATAGCTGGAAGTATTGTCGGTGTTATTCCTGGTGCCGGCGGTCAGATTGCCGGTCTTGTGGCCTATGACCAGACCCTTAAAATGAGCAAGGATCCGTCTTCGTTTGGCAAAGGTAATCCGGATGGCGTGATTGCCGCAGAGAGTGCCAATAATGCAATGG
>JAJDYQ010000087.1 GCA_022825085.1 Gammaproteobacteria bacterium | reverse complement strand
TTCGCAGGAATGACAGAGGCACGGCCAGGAATGACAGAGGAGGATATGCAGTGACACGAGGCAACATACAAGGTTTCTGCTTTAACGAAATAATGCTTCTCAAAAAGCTGGCTTTTCAGTATCGCACGCAAAAGCTGCTATTTGGTGAATAGCATGTCAAGACTGGCTCCCTGGTCAAGCCAGGGATGACGGAGGCGCAGGCAGGGATGACGGGGGCGCAGTCAGGGATGACGGGGCGCAGCTAGGGATGACGGGGGCAGTCAGGAATAACGAGGGCAGTCAGGAATAACGAGGGTAGCCAGTGCAGGGAGGACGAACGTCAAAGCCCGTCATTCCTGCGCAAGCAGGAACCGTCATTCCTGCGCAAGCAGGAATCCAAAGGAAACGGCCATCACATGCGAAAAGCAAATAAAAAAATGGAAGCGTCAAATGCACCAGCTGCCAGCGGTCTGGATCGGTTGTTATCGGATTCTCTGATCCATGCGCTGGAAGAAGACTCTTCGCACACTGCCGAGGTATCGAGTCAATGGACCCTGAAAGGTGAGTGGGGCTTTGCCCTGCTGGACGATGCCACCGGCATTCCCTATGCCAGCCTGTCGGCATCCGATGCCAAACGTGACCTCATCCTAGGCTGGCGTTTATTGTCCAATCCGTTTGACCTGACCTCCGAGTTCGATATCAAGGCCATCCGCCGTGAGCAGGATGGCAATAACCCCCGCCACAGCGTCGGCGCAGAGTGGAAGCTGGACTGGTAGGATTTCCGTGGCTGGCATCCCCGTGCCGGCTGTTGCGGGGGCGGATTCCCGCCTTGCATTGTCAATCGTAGCAAAAGCCCGGTTTATGACGGTTCCGTACAATATGTTGACAGCTTTGGTTTAGACCGGTACATTGCGCAGCCTGAGCCGAGGTGGTGAAATTGGTAGACACGCTAGCTTCAGGTGCTAGTGGGGGAAACCCCGTGGAGGTTCAAGTCCTCTCCTCGGCACCATCTTTTTTTATCGAACTGAAAAAATATGAACGATAATGAGAAGACTGATGACGCACAAGCATTTGTCCTCAGAATCAATTACGGTGACAGCGACCTCGTTGCGGAAGCTCTGGCCCAGAATCAGCTGATCATTGGCTGGTCTGAGGCAGAAGGATTGCTAGACGAACAACTGTCTTGGGAAGCATTCCGGGAGATTATTGGCAAAACATATTACCCGGATGAAAAAACTCTGCGAAAAGCCGGTCTCGCAACTGGTAACCTGTGGAGATTTATACGAGAAATGAAAGAAGGAGACCTTGTCATGGTCCCGTATGGGGCAGATTTTTATGTGGCGAAGGTATCTGGCCCGGCGACGTATGACCCGCTAAAAATAAATGAAGACACTGCCTATCGACGGAATGTCGATTGGCTGAACGACAAGCGACCTATTCCACGAGCGGTAGCCAGATCTGCGCTGATCTCAAGAATGAAAACTCAAGGAACGAGTGTAGGCGCATCCGATCTGCTTGCGGAGATCAAAGAATGCGTTAAGATTGCAGATTCGGGATCGAAGCCGTCTTTCCAGAGTGATCTTGAAAAGAGGCTTATTGATGACGCTCTTGAGGAGATCCGAGATGGGCGAATGGAGAACTATGGATTCGAAAGGCTCATTCAGGCTGTGCTCGTTAGTCTCGGCGCAGTTGAGACAAGAATTATCCCCCGTCAATGGGATAAAGGTGCTGACATTGTGGCAACCTTCAGCGTTGCCGGAGCTTTCAAGCTGGATGTTGCTGTTCAGGCAAAACATTACCAGCCAGACCCGCCGGTAGGAAAGGATGTCGTTGAACAACTGATTAATGGAATCGAAGCGGAGTCAGCGGCCCTGGGGATGGTGGTCACATCGGGAACAATTTCGGAAGAAGCGAGTACAGCAGCAGAACAGTTCTTTCGTGAAAATGGAATCAGAATTGAGCTTGTTGACGGTGAGCAGTTGGCCAAACTTATTGTTGAGCATGGTATCAAGGTGATTAAGCCGGTTGCTTCGGTCGAATAAGGCACTCCAGTGGTTGGTTAAACGCCACCGTGAAAATGAGTAAAAAGCGAGTGGAAAGCAGATCCAAAAACATGGTTGGAATTTACAGCACCTGTGCAGGGATGATGATTGCCTTGAAGAACAGGAAATCGTAAACCATTTTCCAGATACGGACACAAGGGATGCCTGAATAATCTTGCTGCTTCTTCTCCCTTAGTACACTCCATTGACTACAGAATCGTGCCACTTTGCTTGCTAAAACAAATCTTTATATTCACTCGAACCCTTGTTTGATTGATCAGCAATCTGTTTATTCTTCACTCGTTAATTTCGAACATGACTTCGTTACGCCGAAGAAAAGGTAATGTCCAGGGTGGATTGTAAAATGCGTATTTTGGCGGGCCTAGAGTTTGTATTTGATTTGCTTCAATGTGCTGTACGAGTTGCTTTTCATATTTGGCAATCGTACTCTCCGAATTTCTACCAGAAAATCGAATGGCAATAAATCGCTTTGCGGGTACTTGACTGAGTTTAATCACCTCATTATTGGGTTTGGGCAAGGTTTCTAAATGGTATTCAGCAGGCATCACAAAACTCACCGTCCATTGATCACCTGAAGACTGTTGTTGAACCGGCGCGGTCATAGCGATTTTTTCGTTTGCCTGTTGCTGGACAGGCGCTGTCATCGCAACTTTTCTCTGCACGCTGTTATTGCCAAAGATGTAATCCGCTAATAATCGAAATCCATTCCCAATCGCTTCTTTTCGCTTTCCCTGTACCTCAACTTCCGCAATGATCATCGGATCATATTGCCGGACTTCTATATTGTTGACAGACGATAACACCTCGTAATCAGGCTGTTCTACATCACTCATTACGGGACCTACCATTGCACAACCGATTAATGATAGTGATGCGATTACAGTGATAGCAAACCATTTCTTTGTTGTCACTTTGTGTCCTCATTATTGTCTGTAGTGTTTTTCAAGCATTGCCTTATCAATCAAATCCAAGGCTTTTTCATGCGTGGCTTCTGGTTTGATCGGTGGTGCCACACCAGCGTCATAAGCCTCTTTCCAGCGAAGTGCGCAGAGACACCAGCCATCCCCGGCCTTAAGGCCGGGAAACTGATATTCGGGTCGGGGTGTTCTCAGGTCATTGCCGCGCGACTGGGTGAAGTCCAGGAACTCGTCGGTAACGATGGCGCAGACCAGATGTGTTCCACGATCCTGTTCGTGGGTATGACAATAGCCGTCCCTCAAAAATCCGGTCATTAGGTCGGTACAACACACCTGAAGTTCGCCACCTAAAATATTTTTTGCTTTATCTTGTCGCATAATTTACTTTTTCGAAAATGATGAGTTCTCACTGTTGATGGAAGTTCTATGATGACTTTCTCTTCATCAGTAATCCTGCTATCAACAGCAATCGATCCAGGTAACGCACCCCATATCAGTATCATGAATTTTTCCCATTTGTTGCTGCCAACTGACAATGAACCAATTTTTTAAAGCGCCAATGAGCAAATGCCTTGTAAGAAAAATTGGCGACTTGTTTGACCAATGGTAAAGAAACCAGGATGGCTAGAGCTTTCCATCGCTTCAGCTGCGTCCAAATTAGAATAAAAGCATCGACACCGACATGAATTTTGCCGTTACCATCTCTAGCATGGAGTAATTTTAAGCCTTCAGCAAGGGTGATACCTTCTTCGTTCAGTCTGTCAGCAGATTCGGTGATATCTTGCCAGTCAAACAAACCGTCGGGCGCAATTTTTCGATAGTGTCTGATCTCCCTGGAGCATAGACCACATTTTCCATCATAAAATACGGTGATCATGGTATTTCAATCCTCCTGATGCGACGGCACTTTTCTGAGCAGTATTTCACTTCGTTCCACATCCTTTTCCATTTCTTGCGCCAGCTAAAAGGGCGATGGCACACAAGGCACTGTTGTTCGCTAAATCGGCATCAACGAATGTATCCCAAAACCAGCGTTCACCGTGATGCCAATGCAAACGTAGATTCTTGACCCGATACGAACCCACAATCATCCGTATCCGGCCGGCCATGCATATGACCGGTTTGCCATAACTCGCGCATGCCAGCATCGACCATGGGTACACCGGTTTTGCCTTGCTGCCAGGCTTTCAAAAGCGTTTTGTCATCCACCCAAGGAAAGGCATCAAACTTTGACGGCAGGTTTTTGAT
This sequence comes from Gammaproteobacteria bacterium, assembly GCA_022825085.1. Classification (GTDB taxonomy): domain Bacteria; phylum Pseudomonadota; class Gammaproteobacteria; order JAJDYQ01; family JAJDYQ01; genus JAJDYQ01. Next base: position 29,459 of record JAJDYQ010000087.1, on the reverse strand, counting down.
TGGCAACTCTTGTCATGGTGCAATCTCCTGTCCATCCCACGCAAAACATTGTCCACTGTGTTCTGGTTTAAGATTTTCCAAAACTTGCCAGAGTTCTTTAGCGGAAAAATCGGGTGTAAACAGCTTGCCTTCGGGAACATTTTTCTGAAACGGTTTGGATAAATCACTGTCCACTGTGCCGGGATGCAGACCCACAATAATCGCTCGCTTATTACGTCTAGCCACCTCGATGGCGGCATTTTTAATGATCATATTCAGTGCCGCCTTGGACGCCCGGTAAGCATACCAGCCACCCAGGCGATTATCCGAGATACTGCCAACACGGGCCGACAGTGCGGCAAAAATAGATCGCTTATCTTTGTTCAGCCGGGGTAAAAAATGCTTGGCAACTAATGCGGGGAGAATGGTGTTGATTACAAACAAGTGCTGAAATTTTTCTGTGGAGCATTCTCGTAGTGATTTTTCAGGTGTGATTTCACCATTATGTAATATTCCTATCGTGACGATCACACAATCCAGGAGTGCTGCTTTCGAGGCCAATAAAGCTGCTTGCGCCATTGAATTTTCATCCTGGTAATCCATCACATGATTTATTACGCTCGGAAGCACGGTTTCTGACGGCTGACGAGAAAAAACATGAATGCTGGCATTGGGATATTTGGCAGACAATAACCGTATAAAGGCACCGGCTATGGCCCCGGAACCGCCGATTATGGCAATATTTTCAATCATGTTTGAGTAATCCCAATATAGTATTCGCCAGTTTATAACCACTGGTAAATGCGGCCTCCACTCGGCCTTGAATCAACCAATCACCACAGACTCCAATGCGTGCTTCCTGATCTATAAGATGCGTTTCGCCATGCTGTTTATCAATATTCGCATAGCGCCATCCATGAACGACTTTATGATTTGCCAGACTAACATCATGACCGATAAGGTTACTGGTTTGCTTGCATAAATAATCCAACACATAACTACAGTCATCATCGATATGTCCGTTTGCCCAATGATTAGTTGAGTGAATCAGGAGGCAGCAACCATCAGCCTTTCTGCCTGGCTTTGAGCTGTTGACAGAAATCCAGCTAATGTCTTCACCATATACCAGAGCGGCATCAAAGTCCAGCGCCAAGTCATCCTCAAAACCCAACATTAACGAAAAGCAACTTTTCATGTTCACGGATTTTACTTGTTGATAAAAAACCAGGGATGAGGGAAGCAGCGTTGCAGCTTGTTCGGCAGGCAGGCTTGAAATGACCCAGTCAAAAGTACCGAGCAACTTATCCTGCTCACCGTGCAAAAGCCATTTGTCACTCTGTTTAGTGATACTGTGTACGTGTGTACCACAGTGCACCGTCAATTCTTGACTTAAGTGTTTTGCCAGTGCATTCATCCCAGGCACACTTACATAATGCGGGCTATCTTTCCCCCACTGACGCTTTTGAGTGATTGCTCCATCGAGAAATTCAACAAAATGTGCATCCCATACGGCGACAATACCGCTGTCAATCATCGGCGCGATAAAAGACTGAAATGCATCAGTGCGTGCTTTGAAAAACTGTGCGCCGTGGTCAAAAAAATAAGGCTCAGCACGACGAGTCGCCATGCGGCCGCTGACACCGCGTGATTTCTCAAAAAGGGTGATATCAGCGATGTTTTTTAGTCGATTGGCAACGGTTAAGCCGGATAAACCCGCACCAATAATGGCAATACTTGTCACTGATTATCCTCTGAAAAAATGTGCATGGAAATAATTAACCTAAAATCCTCTCTCCACTTCAATAGCCGTTGATAGCGCCTTTTTCTCAGGGATTGTCACTTCACCCTGAGGGTGAATAACGACAGCATGTAATTTCAATAGCTTGGTATTTTAACGCTATTTTCAACTGAGGACTCCAAGTTGATTTTAATACATTGCTTAAGTGTACCAACAGCGCCGGGTAGGTACGCTTCCAAACGGCAGTTGCAGAGAAAGATCGGCTAGAGAGAGTCAGAGCGAGCTCATGTCGGAATAGAAGGAAAATACCACGGCACGTCTGGTTTTCTTGGAAGGCCCTAAAAGCAGGGGGTTTATCTACAAAGATGCCAACTTCAGAGAATGAGTTGGCCTGGAAATTGGCGGAGAGAGAGGGATTCGAACCCTCGATACGTGATTAACGTATACTCCCTTAGCAGGGGAGCGCCTTCAGCCACTCGGCCATCTCTCCGGATTTTTTGCGCAACGATTATTCCTTTTCTTTACTCTCTTCAGATGATGCCCGTTGCTCGTGCGGGAGCATCGTCAGTTTCGTTGCGCCGATATACTGGCGGTGTCTGCGCCCTCGGTGATATTTGGTTTCCTTTGGCGCAGCACTGTGGTGGAGATATTATCACTGAATCGTCTGCGAGAGAAATTATCACCTGACAGGGGTTTAAGGGTGTGTTATCGGTACCTAATCCTGTTCGAGCTGGAAATGTTCGTGCAGGGTGCGTACAGCAAGCTCCAGATATTTCTCATCCACTACGATCGAGATTTTGATTTCAGATGTTGAAATCATTTGTATATTGATGCCTTCATTGGCGAGTGACTGAAACATGCTGCTGGCAATCCCGGCATGGGAGCGCATCCCGACGCCTACGATGGATACCTTTACGATCCTGGGGTCGCCGATAACTTCTCGCGCCCCGACATCTCCGGCCACGATCTGCAAAATTTCCAGTGCCTTGTCGTAGTCGTTGCGATGGACGGTGAATGTAAGGTCGGTCATACCATCCTGGCCAATGTTCTGGATAATCATATCGACTTCCAGATTGTTGTCTGCAATCGGTCCTAATATGCGATATGCCACGCCCGGTTGGTCCGGCACGCCGGTAACGGTCAGTTTGGCTTCATCGCGGTTAAACGCAATACCCGAAATTTTTGCCTGTTCCACTCCTGCTTCCTCATAGCTAATCAATGTGCCTTCGCCTTCTTCAAAGGAGGATAGCACCCTCAGTGGCACATTATACTTTCCCGCAAACTCAACGGCACGGGTTTGCAGCACTTTGGAACCGAGGCTGGCCATCTCCAGCATTTCTTCAAAGGTGATACGGGATAATCTTCTCGCTTCCGGCACAACCCGCGGGTCCGTTGTATAAACACCGTCAACATCTGTAAAGATCTGACATTCATCGGCTTCAAGCGCAGCCGCCAGAGCTACTGCCGTCGTATCTGAGCCTCCGCGCCCCAGTGTGGTGACATTGCCGTTTTCGTCAACACCTTGAAATCCGGCAATTACGGCTACTCGTCCGGCATTCAGATCTTTCTTTATTCCATAGCCGTCAATGTTGCGGATGCGCGCCCTGGAGTGTGCATCATCGGTCAGGATACGTACCTGTCCTCCAGTGTAGGAGCGTGCTGCCTGACCCTGTTCTTGAAGTGCCATGCTTAGCAGGGCAATGGTGACCTGTTCACCGGTTGAAACCAGTACGTCGTATTCTCGTGCGACAGGGCTCCGGCTGATTTCACGGGACAGGCCGATAAGTCGGTTGGTTTCTCCGCTCATGGCGGAAACCACAACGGCTATATCGTGTCCCTGTTGTCGGCAGTCGATAATTTTGTTGGCTATCGCCTGGATACGTTCGGTTGTGCCGACTGAGGTTCCGCCGTATTTCTGGATAATTAATGCCACTGAATCTCCTTTTGTTTTATAACGGGCTTCTGTGCAGGGGTGATGCCACAAAATAGTGGCGTACCATGGTCAATAAGATGGCAGGTGGATGAATGGTCAACTGGTCAGACGTTGTTCAATCCAGCCGGTGACTGACCGCAGGGCGGCCGGCAGGGCGTCAACATCATTACCACCGGCCTGCGCCATATCCGGGCGACCACCACCGCGACCGCCGACCTGTTCGGCTACCATGTTGACCAGTTCTCCAGCAGGAATCTGTCGGCTGGCATCCTTGCTGACACCGGCAATCAGGCGGATTTTACCTTTTTCGATGCCGGCCAGCACGACGGCTGCACTGCCCAGCTTGTTTTTCAGCTGATCAACCGTCTCTCTCAGTATTTTCATATCGGCATTATCCAGCGTCTCGGCCAGTACTTTGATGCCACCAATCTCGGTCGCCCTGCTGATCATGTCGTCGCCCTGAGAGCTTGCCAGTACAGTTTTGAGTTGTTCGAGTTCCTTGTCCACCATGCGCAACCGTTCCATCATGGAGCGTACGTTGTCAGTAGTATCATGGCGCGAGCTTTTCACAATGGATGAAATAATATCCAGCTCACTTTCTGCCCGGGACACCACGTCAAGTGCGGCATCTCCGGTCACCGCTTCGATACGGCGCACACCGGCTGCAATTCCTGTCTCCAGGGTCAGCTTGAAAAATCCTATATCACCGGTTCGTTTTACGTGAGTGCCACCACAGAGCTCCATAGAGAAATCACCCAGGTTCAGTACACGTACTTCGTCATCATATTTTTCATCGAATAGTGCCATCGCACCGGATGCGACAGCATCGTCAAGCATCATCAGTCTGGTCCGGGCTTTATGGTTGAAACGAATCTGTTGATTGACCATGCGTTCAATGGCCTGCAATTCATCCGGCTTAACCGGCTCAGGGTGAGAGAAATCGAAACGTAGATGATCCGGCGCTACCAGAGAGCCTCGCTGGGTTACATGGTGCCCCAGTATCTGGCGAAGCGCCGCATGCAATAAATGAGTGGCCGAGTGATTTAATACGATGGACCGGCGACGTTCCTGATCAATGCTCAGCCTTACCTGGTCACCGATATTTAATATGCCTTCTGTCAGTCTCCCAATATGGACAATCGAGTTTATCTGCTTGCGGGTGTCGGATACTTCAAACAGGGTCGAGGCGGTCGTTATTTTGCCTTGATCACCGACCTGGCCGCCGGATTCAGCATAAAAAGGGGTTTCATTTAATATCACGGAACCTTCCTGACCACATTTTAGCTGTTCTACAGCCTGACCATCGTGTATCAGCATGGTAATTTCCGATGTGCCGTCAAGGTACTCGTAACCCGTAAAATTTGATCTTAGATCTGCGTTGACGGTCTGGTTATAGTCGGCCTTGAAGCTGTCAGCAGCACGGGCGCGTTCACGTTGTTTTTTCATGCAGGCTTCAAAGCCTTCCATATCCATGCCCAGTTTCCGCTCTCGGGCAATATCGGTGGTCAGATCAACGGGAAATCCGTAGGTATCATAAAGCCGGAAGATCGTTTCTCCCGGAATATCCCCGGAGGACATGCCCCTGATATCCTGCTCAAGGATTTTCAGGCCCTGTTCCAGAGTTTCGGCAAAGCGCCTTTCTTCCTGTTGCAATACCTGTTCAACCTGGTCGCGTACCGCGTTCAGTTCTGGATGGGCCTGCCCCATTTCTTCACAAAGCGGCCCGACCAGTTTATGGAAAAACAGATCTTCTGCACCCAGCTGATTGCCATGCCGGACCGCTCGACGAATAATTCTGCGAAGCACATAGCCGCGCCCATCGTTGGATGGTTGCACACCATCCACTATCAGGTAGGCACAACTGCGAATATGGTCAGCAATCACACGCAATGATTTTTGCTGCCGGTTTTCAACACCGATGACATTGGCAGCGGCCTGTATCAGATTAACGAACAGGTCGATCTCGTAATTGTCATGGACGCCCTGTAATACGGCGGCCAGCCGCTCCAGCCCCATGCCTGTATCGACGGAAGGTTTCGGCAGGGGATGCATCTCGCCGGTTTCATCGCGATTGAACTGTATGAAAACAAGGTTCCAGATTTCGATATACCGATCACCGTCATCTTCCGGTGTGCCGGGAGGCCCGCCCTGACACTCCGGGCCATGATCGTAAAAGACTTCAGTGCAGGGGCCGCAGGGACCGGTGTCTCCCATGGACCAGAAATTGTCGCTTTCAAAGCGTTTGCTGCCCGGTTTGTCGCCGATTCGGGAAAAACGATCCGGGTCAACTCCAATCTGTTTCAGCCAGATATCGGCCGCTTCATCATCTTCTTCATAAACGGTTACCCACAGGCGTTCCTCAGGCAGGTCCGCTACTCTGGTCAGAAAATCCCACGCATAGCGAATCGCATCTTCCTTGAAGTAGTCACCAAAACTGAAATTACCCAGCATTTCAAAAAAAGTATGGTGACGGGCGGTATAACCGACATTCTCCAGATCGTTGTGCTTGCCACCGGCACGTACACAACGCTGGGAGCTTGTCGCACGCGAGTAATCGCGCTTTTCCCGTCCCAGAAAAACATCCTTGAATGGCACCATTCCGGCATTGGTGAACAGTAGTGTCGAATCATTGGACGGCACTAGAGTAGCACTCGGCACAATCCGGTGATCTTTGTCTCGAAAATAATCGAGAAACATCTGGCGAATTTCAGCACTGCTTTTCATTAACCGTTCAATCTGTGAATCGCTTAAAAAGTGAGGGCGGATTGTGCCACAATTCCGACGATGGAACAGCCACTGCAATCTAAATCAGGTGTTAAAGTCACCTAAAACAGCTTGAATATGCCCGTTGGAAAAACCCCTCTGACGAAGGAATCTTGAGCGTTTCGCCTTTTCCTTCCAGTCTGAAACCGGCTTATCAGAAAACTTTTTCCGATAAACCGCAGCAGCCAGCTCATGCCAGTCGAATTCTTCTGAGTACAAAACTTCGTCAATCTGTAAAGCGTCAATACCTTTTTGCTCAAGTTCCATGGCAATTTTTTCCGGACCATGTCCGCGGCTGAATCTGGATTGTGCATAGGATTCAGCAAATCGCCGATCACTTTGCAAACCCTTTTCCGATAATCTCCGCAGGGTTTCTTCAATTTCCTTATCGCTGTAATCGCGTGCAGCAAGTTTCCATTTTAGTTCTGCCCGAGAATGCTCTCTACGGGCCAGAAAGCTGACTGCCTTATGCAGAGCGGTTACGCCCTGCTTGAAATCCGATGGTTCATCCATTCGTCACTGTTCGGTTAGCTCGGCATTGATTGCATCCAAAACCTGCAACGGGTCGTCAGCACGGGTGATCGGGCGGCCAACTACCAGATAGCTGGCACCGGCCGCAACAGCCTGACTGGGGGTCATAATACGTTTCTGGTCATTCACATCCATGCCCGCCGGGCGAATGCCTGGCGTTACCAGCTTAAAATCGGCATTATGGGACCGTCGAAGATGGGTCGCTTCAGAGGCGGAACACACTACACCATCGAGACCTGCCTGCTCGGCCAGTGCCGCAAGCTGTTCGACATTTTCAGCCGGATTGCCGGTCAAACCAATATCCCGCAAGTCAGATGTATCCAGGCTGGTTAAAACAGTTACTCCGATACATAGTGGGCGGTTAGGGTGGCTGGCAACCGCCGCTGCAGCCGCCTCCATCATCTGCAGGCCACCCAGAGCATGTACGTTGATCATCCATACATCCAGGTCTGCCGCTGCACGACAGGCCGCCGCCACTGTATTTGGAATGTCATGAAACTTCAGATCCAGAAATATCTGGAATCCTTGCGCCTGCACAGACTCTACAAACTGCGGACCGCCCCGGATAAACAGTTCCTTGCCTACCTTTAAGCGACACGTCAATGGATCAAGCTGATCCACTAACGCCAAAGCAGGTGCTGTGTCTGGAAAATCCAGTGCAACGATTATCTGGGGATCATTCATTAAGCTGCATACTTCGGCAGGCAGCTACAATCTGATTCTGTAGCCATCGTAATAATATAATCAATCAGTACGCTTTTATCCCGAACTCCAAGAGAAGACGCGGGAGTATGTCGTCCAGATTTTGTACATGTTCATCCTTTAATTCGATAAGGTTGAAGTTGTATTTGTTATACAGCGCTGTTTTTTCTTTTTTCCTGGTAAGATATGTCGAATCATTTTCATACCCCCAGTACTCGATATAAACTTTGCCGGAGGGTATGTAAAAGTCACAGTATGCGCTTTCTTCTATGGGGAGTTTTCTCTCATAGGCATGTGCTATATCCGCCATGTAAAACCAGTTATCAATCAGCATTTCTGCTTTTGAACGTACCATATGTCCATCCATGGCCCTGTGTCTGGCAGGAAATTTCTCTCGAAAGCTGGTAGAGGCTGATGTTTCTTTTTCTGAATCGGTACTCTGGCTTGAGTTTTTACCGGTAATCTGGCTTGCACTGTCCCGAAGGGCACCGATATTTACGATAGCTTCAGGCCATCGTACATACGAGACACCTGACGTTTTATGTTTAGACTGTACACCACCAAGCTTTTTGCCGTAGTCAGTTACAGTCCATCCTTTGAGGGATTTTGTAATCCAGCCGAGCTCTGAAAGCATGTAATTTGCCTTTTTTGCTGAGATAGTAAAATGCTCACCAATAGATGTGGCTGTAATTAACCGTTGCTCTGAAATGCCTTCAGGTGCATTGGCCAGCTTCAGATTTTCCGGCCACACTACATACTCACCAAATTTTTTGGATATAGTAGTTTCACCACCGGCTGACTTTCCTTCCTCGGTCAGCTCTGCCTTATCTCCCTGCTTTACCAAATAACCTGCTGCATACAGCAGTTCATACATTGCACTCGTCGAAATACCCTTTTTTTTGGCAAAAACGGATGCAGATATTTTTTCAGGTTCGGAATATTTCATAAGTTCTATCCATAAAAAATGATCTTGAAAAGTACCATCCCGGTATTTTTTGTCAAGTCGCCGAGTCCACCGTAAACTACACTTTTGCTGTGATTGATAATATATTGAATCGGGATGCGAGGTCGTATGGTATTACATTGAGCTGGTCATTTGCCGGATTGGTAGATAGCAGGCTTTCATGAAAATTCACCGTTTGTTACCGGGCGGTGCGGTTGAGTTGCACTCAGGAGATATTCATCCCGATAAGTTTGGGATAGGGCCGCGGGCAGGCAAAGTCTGCCTCTCATGGATTTTGTTGATCTGTATCTTCATCCATAGCCAGCTTTACAGCTTTTTCTGCATGGATTTTCGCCGTGTCATATAGCGGTATCCGCGCATGATGTTGTTGAATCAATAATGCAATTTCCGTGCAGCCCAGGATGATCGCTTCTGCTCCTCTAATATGGAGATTGTTGATAATTTCAAGATATTTTTTTCGGGAGTCTTCATTGGTTTTACCAAGGCATAGCTCTGAAAAAATGACATGATGAATAATGTCCTGCTCTTCGGTAACCGGGACGATCACCTCTATCGCATATTTTTCTGAAATTTGTTTTTTATAGAAATCCTGTTCCATTGTGAATTTTGTGCCTAGCAGCCCTGCACACCTTACACCATCGGAAACAAGTCTTTCCGCTGTGGCATCTGCAATATGCACAAGCGGGATGGTGAGTGATGACTCAACTTGTTGTGCAACTTTGTGCATGGTGTTTGTACAAATCAAAAGGAAGTCGGCTCCACTGGTTTGTATGGATCTGGCCGCATTAGATAGTATTTTGGCTGCATCATCCCAGCGATCTTCTCGCTGAAGTTTTTCTATATCATGGAAGTCCACGCTATAGAGGCAGATTTTTGCGGAGTGTAAACCGCCCAGCGATTTTTTGACTCCTTCATTGATCGCTTTGTAGTAACTTACGGTTGATTCCCAGCTCATTCCACCAAGCAGGCCAATGGTTTTCATTAGTTTCTCTCTTTGGTCAGTAATAGTTTGTGATGGCTGTCTGCTATTCTCTGTATGAGAATATCTGATGCCGCGAAATGCGCATATTTTAGCAGAACCGGAATAGATTGGTTCAGGGCTTTTTTCGAGCATCGTATTTCATTTATCCAGCTTCATGGTAGTTAATCCGGGAGTATCATTTCTTTTTTCAAATACGGCAATCGATTCTACATGCATGGTATGCGGAAACATATCCATGACACCTGCCATCAGACAGTGGTAACCCTGACACTTGAGGATGCCAGCATCTCTGGCCATTGTTGCCGAGTGGCAGGAAACATATACAATGCGAGACGGGTTTATGCGGGCAATTTCGCGCACCACTTCTCTGGCTCCTGGACGCGGCGGGTCCAAAAGCATTTTATCGTGACCAGTTTTAATCCATGCCTGATCGGTAATATCTTCAAATAAATCAGCTACATGGTATTGAATATTGGCAATTCCATTATCGATACTGTTTTTCCGGGCGCGTTCAATCAATCGGGCGTCTCCTTCGACACCGGTAACACTACCTGCCTTGCGGGCGATTGCCGATGTAAAGTTTCCGATACCACAAAAAACATCCAGTACACTTTCATTTGCCTGGATTTCGAGTAATTCTACTACCCGGCTGACCATTTTTTGATTGATGGAGGCATTTATCTGAATAAAGTCGGTCGGTAGAAATGACATGTAAATATCAAATGATTCTAATCGGTAAGTCAATTCTGGATTCTTTGGCCACAGCGGCCTTACAGTTTCCACTCCACCTGGCTGAAGATAAATAATCTGGTTGTATTTTCTGGCATATGTCTCCAGTTTTGTCAAATCGTCCGCACCCAGTGTCTCCAGATGTCGGAAAACAAGTGCGGTTTTATCATCAGAAATCGCGACTTCAATCTGGGCTATGCTGGAACGCGCATCCAGTCGTCCTATCAATTCTGATAAGTCCATGAGATGCTCACCCACCGATGGATGCAGTACGGCACAGCTTTCCAGTTCGGCCAGATACCGGCCTCTTGCTTCTCTAAAGCCAACCAGTACCCTGCCTTTGGCTGGTACGTCCCGCACACCGAGTCGGGCTTTTCGTCGATAGCCCCAGTTATCTCCGATCATCGGTTTCAGTATCTCATCGGGCACGACTTCACCAATTCGCAATAAGTCCGCCAGTAGTGATTGTTGCTTTAATTCGATCTGAGCTCGTGCATTTAGATGCTGCAGAGAGCATCCGCCACATACCATGGCATGGGGACACTTTGGCTTAACCCGATCAGGGGAGGGTTCAAGGATCTGTTCGACCATGCCTTCATCGTATTTCGACTTGCTTCGTATATATCCAAATAACACTTTCTCGCCGGGTAGTGCTCCTTCAATGAAGGTTGCCTTGCCATCTATGTGAGCGATCCCTCTGGCATCGGAGGAGAAGGAGTCAATTCTTGCTTCAAACAGGCCTTTTGGCACAGGCCGGCGTCGGCTACGTTTGCTCGCCATGTTGAGTTCCAGGTTTGCTCCAGTGCTTCAGAAATTCCTGAAAGTGGGGTATGCCGGATTCAGCCAGCCACCGTTGCAGGGACTGGCACTCGCTGTCAAACTGTGACGAACTTATGTGTCCACGTATTAATTCAAATCTCAGATAAACGAGATAGGTGTTCAGAGCATCGGTTTCACAATAATCGCGAATCATTTTTATTTTGCCGTCTATCCAGGCGTCAAAAACCCCGGAACCGTCCATCACCGTTTTTCCTGGAAATCCCAACATGGTCGCAATATGATCCAGCGGTGCACTGGCCTTCGGTTGGTAACCCGATAATAAATCCATTAAATCTGTATGCCGTGAATGATAACGATTGAGGTAGTTGTTCCACTTGAAGGAATTATCATGGCGGCCTGTTTCCCAGTATCTGGCTGCGTTTACACCATGCTTCAAGGCGCGGTAGTGGATTACGGGTAGATCGAATCCACCTCCATTCCAGCTTACCAGTGTGGGTGTATAGTGCTCGATTCCATCGAAAAATCGTTGTAGTATCTCTTTTTCATCAGCATCTTCATTTCCAAGCGACCAGACCTTAAAGTTGTCTCGTGACTTGAAGACGACAGATATTGCTATGATCTGGTGCAGGTGGTGCCTCATAAATTCGGAACCGCCGGTTTCCTGATTGCGTATATGAAACAGGGCTTTGGCCGCGTCTTCGTCTGACAGACCTTGCAGATTATATATCTTCCGTCCGGTTTCCAGATCCGGTACGGTCTCTACATCAAATACAAAAATATTATCCATGGCAGATTAAGAAACTGGTTGTTGTCATTAGTTGGCGGGCAGCCTGAAAATATTATTTTTTCTCCCAGATACCGCTTCTATTCTGGTAGTACCAGCCGGGAGGTGCTTTTGCCACCCATCGTCGGGAGAATGTATCGCGGACCTGCGCTTGCCACTCTGGATATCCATTTGCCACAGCTATTTCGCGATAAAGCTCATCACGATCCCGGTTTTCTTCCGCAATGAGTTGTTCGAGTTCTCTATGCTGTTTTACATTGATTATCCCAAGATCGCGGACAACCACAAACCCATCGGAACCATACCCTATGGCACCAGATTTGTAGTGTTTTAATAAACGGCCATGGCGCTGTTGCATGGAAGACAGGATTTCCGTAACAGCCGGGCTGGATATATCCAGTTCAGGCACTCTGCTTCGGTTTTGAGTCGCCCGGTGAAGAGTGGGCGGCCCGAGTATGCTGGCAGGCGGGGCAGCATGGGTCTCGGCGGATATCATGCCCAGAATGGCGATCACTATCTGAACGGCTTGCTTATCAGGTGACCATGATAAATATTTATCATCATGCCGGGTTCTCTCAGAAGGGGCAGAAGCCTGACCATCTTCACCGATAATCTGTTCAATAATACGGTCTGCTGCTCGCTCGGTCGATGTGGCTGGAAAGTATCGTTTGTTCGTGGTGCAAGATATCGTTAGCAGAGCTGATATAACGAGAGTTATTGACTTCCGTCCTGCCAGTTTATTTATTTTCAATGTGTGCATATGATCCTCTGGCAACATGGCTGGGAAATAAATGGTGCTGCATTATCCGGGCACTGTCAAACCGGGCTCTCCACTGGTCAGCTTATCCGGCGGAGAAAACACCACCGGATAAGTACCTGTCACCGCGATCACATACAATGGCAACGATAGTTGCATTTTCTGCTTCACGCGATATCTGTAACGCCGCTGCCACCGCACCACCCGATGAAACTCCGGCAAAAATACCTTCTTTTGCTGCCAGATCGCGTGTTGTTTGTTCGGCAAGAGACTGTGCCATATCAATCGTCCTGTCGATACGCTGGGGATCAAATATTGATGGCAGGTATTCTTCAGGCCAACGCCGGATACCGGGTATTCTGTCTTCATCGTTTGCAGGCTGTACTCCCACAATCTCTATTTGGGGATTTTGTTTTTTCAGGTAGCGGGATGTTCCCATAATGGTTCCGGTTGTGCCCATGGCACTGACAAAATGTGTAACCTGCTGGCGGGTGTCGTGCCAGATTTCCGGGCCCGTGCTCAAATAATGGCTTTCCGGGTTGTCATGGTTGGAAAACTGATTCAGGACCCTGCCTTTATCTTCAGCCTGCATCTTGAGTGCCAGATCGCGTGCGCCTTCCATGCCTTGCTGTTGGGTAACTTGTATGAGTTGCGCTCCGTATGCTCGCATGGAGGCACATCTCTCCTCTGTCATATTGTCCGGCATAATCAGTATCATTTTATAACCTTTGATTGCTGCCACCATAGCCAGCGCAATGCCGGTATTACCACTGGTCGCCTCAATGAGGGTATCGCCAGGTTTGATCTCACCCCGGTGCTCCGCCTGTTGAATCATATTCAGTGCCGGCCTGTCTTTTACCGAACCTGCAGGATTATTGCCTTCAAGTTTAACCAGTACCTGATTGGCCGGATTGGGATTCATCCGTTGCAATCTGACCAGAGGGGTGTTCCCCACAAGGGATTCGACTGTCGGCAGTAATTCCATCTATTTGCGGGCATCCTGTATCAGCTTGAGCATTTCATAAACCGCACTCTCAAGCCCTGTAAATATTGATCTTGCTATAATGGAGTGCCCGATATTCAGCTCTCTTATCTGCGGTATAGCCGCTAGTGCAGACACGTTGGAGTAGTCCAGCCCGTGCCCCGCATTGACAATAAGTCCCTGATTATCTGCATAGTCTGCCGCTTCCATAAGGCGATGTAATTCCTTTTCCCGGGGCTCCCCTCTTAGCTGGGCATACGTACCTGTATGTAACTCAATGGCCGATGCGCCGCACTTCACTGCTGCATCAATCTGCTCAGGGTCAGGATCAATAAACAGGGAAACCCTGATTTCTTCTTCCGTCAGGCGTAATGTCGCTTCTCTGATTTTATCCGGGTCAGCCAGCACATTGAGTCCACCTTCCGTTGTCAATTCCTCTCTCTTTTCAGGCACCAGGCAGCAATCATCAGGTTTTGTTCGCAGTGCCATACTCAGCATTTCCTCTGTAACAGCCATTTCCAGGTTGGTCCTGCAACCAACGGTTTGTTTTAGCAATGCGACATCCCGGTCTTGAATATGGCGACGGTCTTCACGTAAGTGGAACGTTATTACATCTGCACCGGCCATCTCGGCAATGTAGGCGGCATGCACAGGGTCAGGATAGTGTGTCAATCTTGATTGCCGCAGACTGGCAACATGATCAATATTGACGCCTAAAACAATATTGTAAGAATTCTGGTTGGGCATATCTTTTGTCAGCCAAATAGTTTGCGTGATTGTACCGAACAATTCGGAAGATAATAGTTGATTAAAAAACGGGTGAGTTTTTTTGCCTCTTTTAGCTGGCGCTGGTTACTGAATCTGCCCGATGACAGAGCAACCAGCGTATCGCCATGTATCAGCATATTTTGCCCGGCCTGAGAGCGATAAAAGCCCTGTTCCACTGCAAAGGCATAAGGTGCATCTTCTTCAATTGGTGTTTGTCCATCAATTTCCACATCAAGGTTCACACCATATCCCATCAATCGAATCAGGTTTAATTCAAACAGCCTTAGCAAGGATGCAATATCTTCTTTATCACAATGTACTAATTTGGCAAGCGTGGCATCGTATAAGGTGAACAGATGTGGTTCAGTCCCATCCGGGCGGGTGGCAGAATGCAGTAATTCATTGAGATATAAACCACAATATAAATGCTCCTGCCGGGAGGATAATGAATAGATGGTAATTTCATCATGTTGTCGAAGCATTTTCAATGTGGAGCGTCCCGACCAGCGCAGGTTGTAGCGACGGAATGGTTCGAGAATACGGGATCTTCTGCCAGACACACGGCAGCCTTTGCACAGCATATCAACGCGCCCATATTTACGTGTGAAAAGAGACAGTATCTTGCTTGTCTCGCCGTAGTTCTTGCGATGCAAAACAAATCCGTCTGACTCAAGCTGATATAAGCTCATCAGGAATCGTATCCAAATTCCTGTAATAGCTTCGGATTGGTTGACCAGGATCGACTGACCTTCACCCACAGCCGAATATCAACATGTGTGTCCGTTTCTTTGCATAGCATCTCTCTTACCTGTTTGCCGATCTCTTTTATGTTATGGCCTCGTGAACCGATAATAATATGCTTATGTGATTCATGTTCAACGTGTATCGTTGCTTTGATATGTGTTTCTCCAGGTAATTCTTCATAATGATCTATGACAATCGCAGCGGAATATGGAATTTCCTTATTGAATCTTCTGAGTATCCGCTCTCTGATCAGTTCGGAAGTGTAAAAGCGCATGCTTTGGTCAGTCACTTGATCCGCAGGGAACATGAATTCCTGTTTGATCGCATATTTACGCAATACTTTTTCCAGATAATTCACATCGTTCAGCTTGCGGCTCGATAGGGGGATGATTTCCATAAAGCCATATTTTTGTTCAACATCCTTCATAAATTCCAGAATGTCGAGCCTGTTTTGTCGATATCGATCAATTTTATTAATAATAGCCAGACACGGGATATTTTCTCTGGTCATCTGTTTCAGAATCGCATCTTCCACAGTACCCCAGCTCAGGCCGTCTAGCATCAGCAAAATCAAATCAGAATCAGACAATACGACGCATGCGGTTTTATTAAGCTCCCGTAAAAACGCGGTGCGACTATTTTGATTGATACCGGGGGTATCAGTGAAAATAAATTGATAATTGTCTTTTGTATGAATAGCGTTTATTCGGTGGCGTGTGGTTTGCGGTCGCCGGGATGTGGCAACAATTTTCTGTCCCAGCAATGAATTGATGAGTGTTGATTTGCCGGCATTAGGGCGTCCGACAACGGCGATGACTGTAGTGAAATGGCCGTCAGACATTGGTCAGGTTTGCAAGCATTTTTTGGGCAGCAAGCTGCTCGGCCTTGCGGCGACTGCTTCCGATTGCCATGGTGGATTTAACACCTGCCACCAGACAGTTCACCTCAAATTGTTTCTGATGGTCCATGCCTGTTTCCGCGATTACTTGATACCGTGGTAATTCTTCACCCCGGCCCTGTAAAAGCTCTTGTAGTCTCGTTTTTGGATCCTTAAGCTCTTCTGCGCTGGGCAGGTTCAATAATAATGGCTGGTACAGCTCAAGGATCAGTTTTCTGCAGACATCAAAGCCACCATCCCGTAGAACGGCTCCAAGTACTGCTTCCATGGCATCCGCGAGAATCGATTTTCGCTGTTTACCTCCACTGCGCTGTTCCCCTTGACCAAGTTCAATGTAGTGACCAAGCTGTAGTTGTTCCGCGATGGCGGCCAGTGATTCGCCATTGACCAGACTGGCACGAATGCGACTTAGCTCACCTTCAGATTCATTCGGTCGAACTTCAAACAGTTTTTCCGTGATGCAGAAATTGAGAATAGAATCACCCAGAAATTCCAGCCTTTCATTATTATCACTGCCGACACTGCGGTGACGGAGTGCCAGCTGCAGGTGCCGATAGTCACGAAATTCGTATCGGAGCGCGGCTTGAAATTTTTCCAGATTTACCGGCAAGGCTTCAATCAGCGCGGCACTTCCACCGTCTTCTGAAATTCAATGAAAACGCCAATGTTCCCAAACAGCGAGGCTCTCGCTTCATAATTCGCCGATACATCCCAGACTTTCTTTTCTTTTGATTTCTCGATCGCAATATCCTTGGCCGATATATTCTTTACATCATTGATATAAAAATTTCTGTCTATCTTTTTTCGCATGGCCTTTTTGCCCTTTTTACCAATTCCAGCATCCTGTGCCAGATCATCAAGGGCAGAGTTTACTGTCGAGTTTTCCAGATATAGCGGTGTCACTTTAAGAATAACTACCGCAAAAAATCCAATAAGACCCAATATAATCAGCAGGCCCAGAAATGTGATGCCTCTTTGTTTATCCTTCGTTATCATGGTTGGTTGCTCTCCAGATTTATTAATCAATCTTACGGCCTATCCTTTCGCTTCTGATTCTAAAGTCCTCGCTGTCCCAGCTCATCCATATACGGTCAGCTCGTCCTACCAGATTGCCTGCTGGCACAAATCCCCAATAGCGGCTGTCATTACTGTTATCACGATTATCTCCCATTACAAAATAATGTCCATCTGGAACATCAGTTACGCCCTGCAAATCCGGTTTGTAGCTTTGCTCCAGAATATCAAACCGGTGCTCTCCGACAACCTCACTGTAAACACTGACCGGTGGTTGCATCAATTCATAGTCTTCACCATCATAGTCGCCACCAGAGATTTTTTCAATTTTCCTGCCGTTAATCGCCAGTGTTTTATTGATATAGGCAATCTTGTCACCCGGTAGGCCAATCACTCGCTTGATATAGTCAAGTGATGGATTCCTTGGAAAGCGGAACACGGCCACATCCCCCCGTTCCGGTTCGCCAAGATCAAGGATTTTCCATTCGGTAACCGGGATGCGAAGGCCGTATGTGAATTTGTTGACAAGTATGAAATCGCCTGCCAGCAATGTTGGCATCATAGAACCGGAAGGTATTCTGAAGGGTTCATACATGAACGATCGTAAAATGAGTACCAGAAGAATAACCGGGAATAAAGACCGGGCATACCCGGTGACCACCGGCTCCTCCAGATAGTCGGCATCGGTTTCCGACCGGTTCATATTTTTCAGGTCTCTGGCCTTTTTATAGCATAAGGCATCTATCAGCCAGATCACGCCAGTAGCAAAGGCAGCTATGACCAAAAATGCGGCAAAATCAAAGTGCATACATATCCCCGAAAATTCAACTATCTATTTTGAGCATCGCCATGAAGGCATCTTGAGGGATTTCCACTCTGCCTATCTGCTTCATGCGTTTTTTACCTTCTTTCTGCTTCTCCAGCAGCTTGCGCTTGCGCGTAATATCACCACCATAACATTTGGCGGTTACATTTTTTCGTAGCGCCTTTACCGTAGAGCGGGCGATCACCTTGGAACCGATCACAGCCTGAATGGCAACCTCAAACATCTGTCGGGGTATCAGCTCTTTCATCTTGTCCACCAGTTCACGACCACGACGGTCACTCAGGTCACGGTGGACAATGACTGACAGGGCGTCCACCTTATCGCCGTTAATCAAAACATCGACCTTTACCATGGGGGCTGTCTGATATCCTACAAAGTGATAATCAAAAGATGCATAGCCGCGGCTTACTGATTTAAGTCGATCATAAAAATCCAGTACCACCTCAGACATGGGAATCTCATACTCTATGGATACTTGATTACCCATGTATTGCAGACCTTTTTGTACCCCGCGCCTTTCTATACAGAGATTGATGATTGAGCCAATATAGTCAGATGGCACCAGAATACCAGCTTTGATGACAGGCTCTCTAATTTCCTTGATCTTATTGGAGGATGGTAAATCATCAGGATTATCAATGGTAAAAACCTGACCGTCCATGCCCAGTATCTGGTAAATCACTGTGGGGGCACTGCTGATAAGATCAAGATTATATTCGCGCTCTAAACGTTCCTGCACAATTTCCATGTGCAGCATGCCCAGGAAGCCACACCGGAAACCAAATCCCAACGCCTGTGAACTTTCAGGTTCAAAATGCAGGGCGGCATCATTCAGGCTTAATTTGTCCAGCGCATCTCGAAACGTCTCAAAATCATCGGAGCTCAAAGGAAACAGCCCTGCAAACACCTTCGGCTGTACATGCTCAAATCCAGGCAAAACTTCGACATCTGCCCCGGCCAGAGTCAAGGTGTCACCAACCGGGGCACCATGAATATCCTTGACACCGGCAATCATGTAACCTACTTCACCTGTTTTCAGGGCTTTGTGAGGCATTCGTCTGGGAGTAAAGATCCCCAATTCATCGATGCCATATTCGCCGCCTGTTGACATGACCCTGATTTTCCGATTTTTTTCCAGGCAACCATCCATCATTTTAATTAAAGAGATAACGCCAACATAGTTATCGAACCAGGAATCCATGATAAGCGCCCTTGGGATGGCTTCAGGGTTTCCAGATGGCGGTGGAACCAGCCTTATGATTTGTTCAAGCAAACCTTCAATGCCGGCTCCGGTTTTCGCGCTTACCGCCAGAGCGTCGGTGGCATCAATGCCGATAATATCTTCAATTTCCTGGGCAACACGGTCCGGATCAGCAGCCGGCAGGTCAGTCTTGTTTAACACTGGCACAACCTCCAGCCCAAGTTCTATCGCCGTATAACAGTTAGCCACACTTTGTGCTTCTACTCCCTGTGCGGCATCAACAACCAGCAGTGCTCCTTCGCAGGCCGCCAGAGAGCGGGATACCTCATAGGCAAAATCAACATGCCCGGGGGTATCGATCAAGTTGAGCTGATAGGTCTTCCCATCTTCGGCCGTGTAGTTAAGCGATACACTTTGCGCCTTGATGGTAATGCCGCGTTCGCGCTCGATATCCATTGAATCAAGTATCTGATCTTCCATCTCGCGCTCACTCAGGCCGCCACATATCTGTATGAAACGATCTGCCAGTGTCGATTTGCCATGATCGATATGGGCAATGATGGAAAAATTTCGTATGTGGTTCACGCAGGGGACATGCCAACCTGAAAAAAGGTCAGCATTGTACCGCGAACCGGGTGAGTCAGGTAAGTGGTAAGTTTAGAACCGGATTCATTTATCCGGTATCGGGGCTTAATCCGGGATGCGCATGGCTAAAAATACGGGGCCTGTCTCACGGTAAACCAGTATTGCGACACTTTTTCCTGCCTGCAAAGAAGCTACTACATGCCTTAGCTCTTCTACACTGGTAACTTTTTTGTTATCAATGACCTGTATGATGTCGCCTCCCTGCAAACCCATATCTTCCGCTGGGCCCTCATGGACTTCGGTAACCATCACTCCATATTTTGCACCGGTTTCAGCTCTCGCTTCTTCAGTCAGGTTTTCGAGGTCCAGGCCCAAGCGTTCGGAAGTAACAGGCTTTTCCGGTAGTGCGGATGTCATGGTTCTGACCAGTGGTCGTTCAGGTAGCTCGCCAATTCTAATTGGCAGCCTTTCCGTATTACCGTGCCGCATGACCTCCAGAGTGACCATCTGGCCCGCCTGAATACTGCCGACCAGAGGGGGAAGCCCGGAAGATGTATTAACCGCCGTACCATCGAGCTTCATAATGATATCGCCAACCTGAATTTTCCCGGACTCGGCCGGACTGTCTTCGAGTACCCTTGCAACCAGGGCACCCTGAGGCTTTTTGAGCCCGAAGGACTGTGCCAGCTCTGGAGTGACATCCTGAATCATAACGCCCAGCCAGCCCCTGGAAACACGCCCTTTATCACGCAGCTGTGACATGACATCACTGGCAACCTCGGCGGGAATTGCAAAAGACAGGCCCGTATAGCTGCGCCGACCAGGTTCGCTGCTGATCCTGGAGTTCACCCCGACTACCTCACCGTCAGTGTTAAACAACGGGCCACCTGAGTTTCCTGGATTAATGGCCACATCGGTTTGGATAAAGGGCACATAATTTTCGTTATAAAAACTTCGCCCCTTGGCACTGACAATGCCGGCTGTAACCGTATGCTCAAAACCAAATGGATTGCCAATCGCCATGACCCACTCCCCGACTTTCAGTGGCTTGCTTGAACCCATTTTAACCGTGGGCAGGTTGTCGGCTTCAATCTTCAATAATGCGATATCAGTTTGCTCATCCGTGCCGATAACCTGAGCGGCCAGTTCGCGCCGATCATGCAGCTTGACAATAATTTTGTCAGCATCCTCGACAACATGCGCATTGGTCAATACATAACCATCCTGAGATACGATAAAACCGGATCCCATGGATTGGGTGTCGAAAATATCGGGCTCCAAAAAATCCTGTTGCTGCTCAAAAAATCTGCGAAACAGTTCACCAAACTGATGGTTCTCCGGAAAACCAGGAATCTGGAGCTGAGACCGCGTATCCGGCCCGATTTTCTGAGTTGTGCTGATATTCACTACTGCCGGACTGTATTTTTCGGCCAATATCGTAAAGTCCGGCAAGCCGGCAACGGCCTGTGTCTGAAGCAGCAACAGGAAAACTGCCGATGCCAGTCTCAAGGAAGGATATTTCATCATGTCTTAAATTACCTTAACGGGATGCATGCCGCTGGCTGTGGAGCGGTCAAGATTACGGATACATAAGTCGCTTGCGGAAAATTGTCGTTGAATACGCTTGAGCAAATACATTGCCAACTGTACACCTGAATATAGGCCCGCCATGGCAGCCAGAAGGCTCAACGCGAGCTGACCATACAGCACATCAAAAGCTGCGATGAATAACACCATGCAGATCAGTGGCAATAGATACTGGATTAGTGTGCTTCGCAAAAATATGGTCTCACTCAGTAAAACTTCAACCTGATCATTCGCCTGATAGCCGCCAGGGTTGGTAAATCGCAGAATCTTTTCCTTGTGTCCGAATAACGCTGAAAGATGAGCTACACCACAACCCCGACTGCCGACCACACCACAACTGTGGCATCCCGACTCAATGAACTTCAGCTCGAGATAGTCATCCGTGCTGCCTGTAATAATGGCGTTTTGTGATAGCACCGGATAAGTGTCAGGCTACTCAGGTAAAGAGCTGGAGTATGCGACGGAGTGGGCAATCTGTTTAACGGTTTCTCCGGGAACCTCACCCATCACTGTAATCTGATGATTATATACAGACCGTCCATAGGCATTGATGCCCCCGATACTGGATGGCCCTTGCAGGGCATTTTCTCCAGACGACTTTTCAATATAGACCGATATCGTAGCCAGACCATCGGAAAGAACGATATGCTCAACATCAGACTGATTTATCGGCATACGCTTTCGCGCCTGAACGGTGACCTTAAAGCCTTTTGGCATTCCATTGAAAACCCATGCCGACTTGTCTTCGATAATATGCCCATCGTACTCTGAGCTCTCCATGGTCACAAAGTCTTTATGAGGCACTGTTGGCTGCAACATTTCATCTGATACCGGTGATTGCAAGCTGAGTTCCGTGAACATCATTTGCTCCATGACCTGTCCTTCGGCATCCAGAATATCGGAGCGCAGCAACATGCCATAATCTTTTTCCAGCCAAATGCGATAACCATATCGCATTTTATCTTTCGGCTGTATGGACAGTATGACTGATGGATAGCCTGCTATGCGATCCTGGCCGATCAAGCGAATATCATAAACTTCACCAAGTTGAAGGATGTTATCAGGAATCAGAGCGGGCAGGCCAAATTCCGATTTAAGGTGACCGGTTACTACGAAGCGGTCCGCGGGCAGAATGCAGGTGACATGATCGCCATCACGCAGTATTTCTCTGGCCTCGCCATTCAGGGATAATAATCTTTCGCGCTCGCCGGCCTCGTCGGCAGCATGGGCAATTTGCATTGTTTCAATTTGACCCTGATTTATGTGGATGTAAGTGCCGGTATAGTTCATCGAATGGATGGCCTTGTTCATCTTCACCAGCCACATATCAGTATTATCGGCATTAACCGGCAATCCTGCGAACACCATTACCCAAACGACGGTCTCGAGTAATTGCTTTGCTATTACCCGGTAGTGCCTGCCTGCAATATGATATGTATCATTGCCAGATTTATCAGGCATTCTGCTGCAGTTCTTATTCTGGGGCAGGCCTGTCATAACCAGCCACGCGACTATAAGATATGATGCCACGAGCTGAACCAAATCGCGCATAGTGGCTGTGATCGACCAGATAGCCGTTTAGATGGGATACAACCGCCGGCTTGGCCGATTGCCAGTTGTTTCTCGGTATGACGGCAAAGTTTTCCCGGATCCTCTGTTGTTCATCCGTTTGAAATGCAGCGATGAACCGTGAGGTCAGAGGAGTCGTTGATTGTTCGTCATTATACACCACACCGATGATGGCAAGCATGGCAACAGAAGCCGCAATCGCCATTCCAGCAGCAGGGCGGGCAAATCGCCACAATACCTCCGGTTTGGAAACAGAAGCCTGTTCATCGATCTGCTGATGCCGGATATAGGTCACACCTGTATTCACATCGATAAATTCAGGTAGATCCTCCCGCATGGTGTCGCGTATCAAGTGATAATTGCGCCATGTTTCCTGCAATTTGCTGTCTTTTGTCAGCTGATGCTGCAGAAATTCGTACTCCTCTTCCGGCAGTTCTCCATCGATTAAAGTTGATATTTGCTCATTGATGGTATCAGTCATTGTTCTGTCCTGTGCTATGCACTGCATCATTCATTGGCTCAACAGAGGTCGAATTTTCTGATCAATTGCGTCACGCGCCCGAAATATCCTGGAACGCACGGTTCCAATAGGACAGCCCATGGTCAATGCGATGTCTTCGTAGCTCATATTTTCAATCTCGCGAAGCGTGATGGCTTCTCTTAAATCATCGGGCAAACTGGCTATCATGTTAAATATCACCTGCTTGAGCTCCTCGGTCATCAACAATCCTTCAGGGGTGGTTTTTTCCTTTAGACGGGTATCCACCGCATATTGTTCCGCCTCTGTTGCATCCACACCGCTGGACGGTGGCCGACGACTTTGTGACACCAGATGGTTTTTGGCCGCATTCGTAGCGATACGATACAACCAGGTATAAAACGCACTGTCTCCACGAAATGAACCAATCGCACGGAAAGCCTTGATAAAAGCCTCCTGTGTAACGTCCTGGGCTTCCATCGGGTCATGAACAAATCGTGAAACCAGTTTCACGATTTTGTTCTGGTACTTCAGCACCAGCAGGTCAAATGATTTTTTATCACCTGCCTGGACCCGGCTGACCAACTCCTGATCCGTTGTCACTTCGCTCATTCAGACCGTCCTTTCTCAGCCATGAGCCAAGCCACCTCAGTCACAGTTAGGGACAGGAGTTTGTTACCAAAGTTCGTTTTTCTGGTCAAAAAAGTTACCATACAGTCTTTGCCTTCATATTTCAGCATTGTCCCGGAAACGAGAACAATTTGACGTCCTTATTCTAGGCAGCGGAGCAGCCGGTCTCGGACTCGCCCTGCAGCTCAGCCCTTTGCTGAGCATATGCGTTATATCAAAGGGCACTCTCGAAGAGTCGAGCACCTACTACGCACAAGGTGGCATATCTGCGGCTCTGGATCAAGCAGACACCGCAGAGTCGCATGTTCAGGACACAATGCGAACCGGCAGTGGCCTGTGTCACGAAGATACGGTCCGTCATGCTATTGCAGAGGGTCCCGCTGCCATTCAATGGCTGATCGAACAGGGAGTGGAGTTTACCCGCGAGAACGGACATGAACTTCACTTGACGCGAGAAGGTGGTCACAGCCATCGGCGCATTGTCCATTCGGCAGATACAACCGGCAGGTCCGTCGAAGAGGCTCTTGTCAGTCGTACTCAACGGGCCACCAATATCACATTAATGCCTCATCATATTGCCATTGATTTGATTACCGCAGCCAAAACAGGCAGGAAATATAATCGCTGCCTGGGAGCTTATATTCTTGACATACATGATAACTCAGTCAACACCATAGCTGCAAAAACCGTTGTGCTCGCCACGGGTGGTGCCAGTAAAGCATATTGCTACACTTCTAATCCCGATGGCTCAACCGGGGACGGTATTGCCATGGCATGGCGTGCAGGATGTCGTGTGGCCAATATGGAATTTATACAGTTTCACCCAACCTGCCTGTACCATCCACAAGCCAAATCATTTCTGATAACTGAAGCATTACGAGGTGAGGGCGCATTGCTCAAGCTCCCGAGTGGCGAATGTTTCATGCACAGGTTTGATGAGCGGGCGGAGCTGGCTCCGCGCGATATCGTCGCCCGTGCGATCGATCATGAAATGAAACGTATTGGTGCGGAATGCTTATATCTGGATATCAGCCATAAGTCGACCGACTTCATTGAAGCTCGTTTCCCGAATATATACACAAAATGCAGACTCTTCGGTTTTGACTTAACCAAAGAGCCGATCCCAATCGTCCCGGCCGCTCACTATACCTGCGGCGGCGTGATGACCGGCCTGCATGGCGAGACCGATCTGCCCGGTCTGTATGCCATCGGCGAGGCTGCCTGCACCGGCCTGCATGGAGCAAATCGCATGGCCAGTAATTCACTGCTGGAATGTTTGGTGTTCGCACGTGCTGCCAGCAGGCACATCAACGCAAAGATCCATGATATGGAAATCATCACCAAACTGCCGACATGGGATGAAAGCCGGGTAACCGACTCGGACGAAGAGGTAGTGGTATCGCACAACTGGGATGAATTGCGACACTTTATGTGGGATTATGTAGGCATTGTCCGTACCGACAAGCGCCTGCAACGGGCGCGTCGCCGGGTCGAATTACTGCTGCTTGAGATTGACGAGTATTACTCCAACTTTCGTATCACCAGCGACCTGCTGGAACTCAGAAATCTATCAACCTGCGCCGAGCTGATTATACGTTGCGCACAACATCGTAAGGAAAGTCGTGGATTGCACTATACGCTGGATTACCCGGAACCTTATAAAGAAAGGGAACCTGTCGATACCGTATTGGTTCCCAGAAATTTTGCGCCGGCGGGCACATATTTACCCGGATCAGATGGCTGATATCACTGCGATTCTTGCTCGATGCAGACAATATCTTTCCCATTAAAAATAATATGTAGAATTTAGTTTTTTATCAGCTGCGCTAACACCTCTTCCAAAGCCCTGATATCCTCGGAGCGTTTGAGAGTGTTGGTCTCACAATCCCAGACATCGAACCAGTTGCCAATACCAAGCCTGCCGCGCACATCGCCGTTGAAAAACGGGGCAGCCGCTTCCTGTGCCGAAAGAACACTCTCACCTCCACGTGGCCCCGGAGATGCAGCAAGTATAACCATTGGTGCGCCCTGCCATATTTTCTTGTTAATACGGCTCATCCAGTCAAAAATATTTTTCCAGGCCGTACTGGTAAAACCATTGTGCTCAGCAAAGGATATAAGCAGGGCATCGGCTTGCCCAATTCGGGTAAAAAAATCTCTTGCTTGCGGGGGAATACCGCTTCTTTCTTCGCGGTCAATCGAATAAATCGGCATTTCATAATCATTCAGATCAAGAAACTCGATTTCTGCATCGGGACTTGCCTTGAGCAAAAAGTTTGATACAGCATACTCGAGCAGTGCACGATTAATCGAATTGCGGCTATTGGAAGCCGCAAAAACCAGGATCTTCAAATTAATCCTCCCTGTGGTTGTCAGAATTGAGCAGTTTACCGGATCAGGATATGTAACGCATCTTCAGGGCAGGTATCGGTCATAAAATACAAGGTACCCTTATTATGGCAAGCCTTTCGGTCTATAATCATTTAGATCGTAACATTATGTATTGATTGTAAAAATTAAGATGGCTAGCATTCACTTAAATGAATGTTGTTCTATCAGGCTCATAAAAGCCCTGCCATAGTGTTTGAGCTTTGATTCACCGACACCAGAAATATGGTTCATGGCATTCAGGCTGGTGGGCCGCTTTCCAGCCATCTCGATGAGTGTTGAGTCATGGAATATGATATAGGGTGGCACACCCTGCTTATTGGCCAGTTCCAGGCGTAATGCACGCAATGCATCGAACAGCTTCTGATCATGGGCAGGCAGGCGGTTATCGGTTGTTCTGCCTTTGGTTCTTGTTACTTTGACCGGCCGCTCCATTTTGCGTAATGCCAGAGTGGCTTCTCCTCGTAACAGCGGGCGGCATTTTTCAGTGAGTTTTAGAGAACCATGTCCGGTGGCATCAACATTGAGGTAGCCCAGCGCAATTAACTGCCGGTATAAGCGACGCCATTCGACATGACTCAGTTCGGAACCGGCACCATAGACCCGCAATCGGTAGTGCCCATTTTGTCTTATACGTGCATTCTCCCTGCCCAGCAGGACATCGGTCAGATAATTCACGCCGAATAACTGATTGGTTCGGTAAGCCGCCGATATGGCTTTTTGTGCGGCTTCAGAGGCATCCCATGTTTGCGGTGGATTCAGGCAGTTATCACAGTTACCACAAGATTCCGGGAGCTTTTCCCCAAAGTACTCCAACAGGGCCTGCCGCCGGCAGTTCGTGAGCTCACACAGTCCCAGCATGGACTCCAGTTTATAATGCGAAACCCTTTTATATTGCTCATCTGCATCTGACTCCTGCATCATCTGACGCAGCTTGATGACATCCTGTAGTCCGTATGACATCCACGCACTTGCCAATTGTCCGTCACGTCCGGCACGGCCTGTTTCCTGATAGTAGGCCTCAATGCTTTTGGGCAGGTTAAGGTGTGCGACAAATCGCACATCAGGCTTGTCAATACCCATGCCAAAGGCAATGGTAGCGACAATAATAATGCCATCTTCGTGCAGGAATCGCTGCTGGTTTTGCTGTCGATACTCATCAGGCAGGCCCGCATGGTAAGGCAGTGCGACATAACCTTTCGCACATAACCAGCTGGCAATATCTTCCACCTTGCGCCGCGATAAACAGTAAACGATACCGGCATCCCCGGCATGCTCAAGCTGGATGAAACGCAGCAGCTGTTCGCGCTCGTTTGCCTGCTCGTTTATGGTGTAGCGGATATTTGGTCGGTCAAAGCTGTTGATATAGGTCGCTGCATCATGTAAACCAAGTTGATCAATAATCTCTTCGCGGGTGCGCTGATCTGCCGTCGCCGTCATGGCAATACGGGGGACTTTAGGAAAGCGTTCATGGAGCTGAGATAACTGCTGATATTCTCTGCGAAAATCATGGCCCCACTGCGAGACACAATGCGCTTCATCAATGGCAAATAACGCCAACCTGATTTGTCCAAGAAGGTCCAGCATCTGCTCTGAAAGCAATCGCTCGGGTGCGATATACAACAAATCAAGTTCACCGGCTTTCAGCTCATCAGCGATCCGAATTTGGGCCTGATAATGCTGCGTGGAGTTGAGGAATGCAGCCCGAATACCAAGCTGTTGCAGGGCATCAACCTGATCCTGCATGAGGGCTATCAATGGTGACACCACAATACCGGTGCCGTCACGTACCATAGCGGGGATCTGGTAACACAATGACTTGCCACCTCCCGTTGGCATCAGTACCAACGCATCCCCACCCTGGATCACAGTCTCGATAATGTTGGCTTGATTCAGGCGAAAACTGTCATAACCAAATGCTTTTTGAAGAATATCCCGGGCTCGCTGCATAGGGGGATATTATAGATGATATCATCGGTATTTTATACCGCTGCCTGTATGTTCCCCGTACAGAAGTTGAATTGTCATTGTATTTTCTGTGCTATCATAGCGCGTATGGAAGTCAGGAAAATAACCAAGCTCCTGACGCCCTGATTGTTTTTCACTAGCCCCGCCCTGATTCATGTTCCCTAAATCTGCCAGTATTATGTTGATCATAGCGGTGCTGGTCTCGTGCTCGAATAATCCATATTACGATCCCGGTAAGGCGCACCATACCCCGGACGGTTTCAGAAATATCCATTATGATGATTCGAAAAACTTTATTGATTTCATTGCCTGGAAATGGGGACAGCTATCGAAAGATATACAAAGCTCAGACAGCTACGAATTTCCTGTGGATCGCTCTCAGCACCGAAATATACGGACCAATACATCCCGGCCTTCATTGACCTGGATTGGCCATGCCACTTTTCTGATCCAGATTGACGGCATGAATATTCTGACCGACCCACATTTTTCGGAACGGGCCTCGCCGGTGTCATGGGCTGGGCCACGGCGTGCTGTGCCGCCCGCCATGCCGATTCGGACACTGCCGGAAATTCATGCTGTAGTGATTTCACATGACCACTATGATTCGCTGGATGTAAGCTCGGTCAAAGACCTTGTAAAACATAATGCAGGTGTTCATTTTCTCGTTCCGTTAGGTATGAAAGTCTGGTTTGATAACCTGAAGTTGTCGAACATTCAAGTCACCGAGTTAGATTGGGGTGAGAGCCACACCATTGGCAACATCCGGTTTACGGCAGAACCGTCACAGCATTGGGGCAAGCGCAGCCTGTTCGATAGCTTTGAGCGGCTATGGGCCTCCTGGGTTATCAGAACAAAAGACAGGCAGATCTTTTTTGCCGGTGATTCCGGCTATGCCAGACACTTCAAGGATATCGGTGACAAATATGGCTTCTTTGATCTGGCTCTGATTCCCATTGGTGCCTATGCACCACGCTGGTTTATGCAGCATTATCATGCCAATCCAGAAGAAGCGGTGCTGATCCACCGGGATATTCGCTCTCGTTACTCGGTTGCCATGCACTGGGGCACATTCATCATGACCGATGAACCACTCGATGAACCACCGATAAGGCTGGCTGATGCCTTGCAAAAGCACGCCATAAAAGCCACAGAGTTTGAAGTATATCGGCATGGTGA
>JAJDYQ010000105.1 GCA_022825085.1 Gammaproteobacteria bacterium | reverse complement strand
GCATTGTCACTCGGCGTATCAGGCAGCCTGGCGAGTGGGTCGCTGAAGGAGATGATGTTATTGCTGTTGCCGATCCGGCAAACCTGGAGATTCGTGCTCAGGCTTCTGCATTGAATCTACCGTATCTGAGTACCGGGCAATCCATTGAGATAGGGGACACCCATCAAAAGGGTACCGCCACGATTCTGTCCATTGTCAATGTCGGCGACGCGGAGTCCGGCTTATACGAGATTATTCTGCAACCGGACAGCGCCGTCTGGTATGCCGGCCAATCACTGCGGATTTCGCTGCCGACCCAGGAGGTGCGCAGTGTTCTGGCTGTTCCGCGTGATGCTCTGGTCATCCGGCGTGACGGTATATCGGTGTTTCGTATCGCCGATAACAAGTCGGAAAAAATTGAGATTCAAACCGGCATTGCCAGTGGTGACCTGATTGAAGCCATCGGTAATCTGAATGACGGTGACCAGATTGTCATTCGTGGTAATGAGCGACTGCGGCCCGGACAGGATGTCCAGATAAAATCCGCTCCTGATTTCGTTCAATGAATCTCACCCGTATTTCTCTGGGAAATCCGGTTGCCGTACTGGTGGCCGTGTTGCTGGTTGTTATTTTTGGCCTGATCGCTCTTGGCCGCCTGCCTGTTCAGCTTACCCCTGAAGTGCAGGAGCCTGAAATTACCATTAGAACAGGCTGGCGTGCTGCGGCACCTGAAGAGGTCGAAAAGGAAATTATCGAACCACAGGAGCGTGTGCTGCGCGGTATGCCCGGCATGACTGATATGCTTTCCAGGGTTCGGCGCGGTGAAGGTGAGATCACCATTGCCCTTGAGGTTGGTACAAGTCTGGAGCGCACTTTGCTGGAGGTGATGAACCGTTTGAATCAGGTACCCAGCTACCCGGAGGATGCCAATGAACCGGTAATCCGAAGCGTCGGAGGTGATGCCAGCCCGATTGCCTGGTTTATTCTGCGTACTGCCCCCGGCAACGATAAACCCATTGACAGCTATCTTGATTATTTTGAAGAGACGATTCAGGCCCGTTTCGAGCAGGTTCGTGGTGTTGCCGAGTCCCAGATACGTGGTGCACGTGCGCGCGAAGTCCGTGTTACCTTTGATCCCTGGAAGGCGGCATCCAAAGGTATAGAGCTGCCGGTTGCCTCCATGCTGGCAGGCTCGGGCGAGGACATATCCGGAGGTTTTAATGAAGTGGGTAAACGGCGCTATACCCTGCGATTTGCCGGTGCCTATGATGCCGACAAACTGGATGAGCTGATTATTGAATGGCGCGACGGCAGGCCGGTCATGCTGCGGGATGTTGCTGAAGTTGATGTCAAACTACAGGACCGTAACAGTTTTGTAATCGCCGGTGGCGAGCTGGTAGTGGCGGTCAACGCCCTGCGTGAAACCGGCGTTAATGTGCTTGAGGTCATGGACGGTTTGCAGGAAGCCGTCAGGGAGCTTGAAGATGGCCCCTTCAGGGAAGAGGGGTTGACTATCGAGCAGGTCTATGACGAAACCATCTATATCGAACGTGCCATCAGCCTGCTGCGTAATAATCTCGGACTCGGCATCACCCTGGCTATTGCTGTTCTATGGTGGTTTCTCAGAAAGTTCCGCGCCACTCTGATGGTTGCCGTTGCCATACCGAGCTGTGTGCTGGTGGCATTTGTATTCATGGATTTTGCCGGTCGCACCCTTAATGTAATCTCGCTCGCCGGACTGGCATTTGCTGTTGGTATGGTGCTGGATGCCTGTATTGTCGTGCTGGAAAATATAGTGCGGCTGCGGGAACGCGGTGAAGACAGTGATAACGCTTCGATCAAGGGTACTGCTCAGGTACGGGGGGCACTGTTCGCTTCAACCGCAACTACAGTTGCCATATTCATGCCTATTGTTTTCCTGAAAGATGAGGCCGGACAGTTATTCGCTGATTTGGCCATGACTATTTCAGTGACCGTGATTGCCTCACTGATTATCGCAATGACCGTGATTCCGGCTGCTGCCAAGGTCTGGTTCAGACATATCAGCCTTACTGACCCGCATCATGGCTGGTGGGAACGTATCAGCGATAGCGTTATGCGCATTACCGATACTCCCGTAAGACGCATGAGCTGGATTGTGTTGTTGCTAACGATACCGCTGGCAACCACGTTTATAGCATTACCCAAGGCCGACTATCTGCCCACCGGTAACCGCAATCTGGTATTTGCCTTTGTGCTGCCGCCACCCGGCAGTAATATCGAACAGATAAAAAATGAGATGGGTGATGTTATTGCCGAGCAAATGACGCCTTATCTGTCAGGTGAAAAACAGCCGCAGATCAAGCATTACTTTTTTGTAGCCTTTCCTTTTGGTGTTTTTATGGGTGCACGGGCGGTTGAAGATCATCTCATTCGCGAACTGGAGCCGGTTATCCAGGGTATGGTATCGAAGTTTCCGGATACCTTTGGTATTGCCAGACAGGTGGGTTTATTCCAGGGTTTTGGTGCCGGTCGCAGTATTGAAGTGAATATTCATGGTCGTGATATCGAATCTATTCTGCAGGCAGCCCAGACCGGTTATGGTGTGATTACACAGGTTATCCCCGGTTCACGCATCCGTCCTCTGCCGGGTCTGCAGTTGGGAGAGCCGGAACTGCGCCTGATCCCTGATGAGCGACGCATTGCCGAAGCCGGATGGAA
Organism: Gammaproteobacteria bacterium; assembly: GCA_022825085.1. Lineage (GTDB taxonomy): Bacteria > Pseudomonadota > Gammaproteobacteria > JAJDYQ01 > JAJDYQ01 > JAJDYQ01. The sequence continues at coordinate 7,296 of JAJDYQ010000105.1, read as the reverse complement.
CCGCAGTGATGTTGCCGGTATCATTCGTGCGTTGGGGGATGGCCTCTATGTTGGTGACTATTTCGACGGTGAGGATCAGCTGGACATTATTCTGCGCGGTACACCCTGGGATACACCGGAACAACTTATGAGTACGCCGATTGCCACGCCTGATGCCGGTGTTATGCCGCTCAGCGAGCTGGTTGCCATGCAGCGCACTTCCGGGCCGGATGAAATAAGGCGCCTGGATCGCCGTCGTACCATTACTCTTCAGGTGACCCCGCCCAATGATCTGTCACTGGAAGTGGCTCTGGAAAAGCTGCGTACCGAGGCGGTACCTGCCATCAGTGCGCAGCTACCGGAAGGTGGCAGCATCTCCTATGGCGGTGCTGCCGATAAGTTGAAGGTTGCGCTCGCCAGTATGGGTGGCAGCTTCGGGCTTGCCATTGTAATCCTGTTTCTATTGATGAGTGCCCTGTTTCGCTCCTTCAAGGACAGTCTGTTGGTCATGCTGGCGATACCGCTTGCTACGGTCGGTGGTGTACTGGCGTTGCAAACGATCAATTTGTTCACCTTCCAGCCGATGGATCTACTCACCATGATCGGTTTTGTGATACTGCTTGGACTGGTTGTCAACAATGCCATTCTGCTGGTACATCAGACACGTAGCTCGGAGCAGGAGGGCATGCCGCGTCGGGATGCCGTCAATCGTGCTATACATCTCAGGCTGCGTCCGATTCTGATGAGCACACTGACCAGCCTGTTTGGTATGTTGCCTTTATTGCTGATTCCGGGTGCCGGCAGTGAGTTGTATCGGGGCCTTGCCGGTGTAATTGTCGGTGGCATGTCGGTAAGTATGGTGTTCACCATGATTCTGCTGCCGAGCCTGCTGAGGATTGGGGAGAATCGAGTTCGGGGTTAGAGGCCGGTACTCTGATATTGATTATTGCTATTCCGTTGGCTTTCCAAAGCACATCAGGTAGTTGACATCGACAGAGCGGACCAGTGAGGCTGTGCGCAGCAGCGGGTTATAGCGTATGCCGGCTTCCTGAATCAGAATCAGGCCGGTTGCGCGGGCCTGACATGCCAGCTCGGATGGAGTGATAAAACGGCTGTAATCGTGGGTACCTCTGGGCAGCAGGTGCATGATGTATTCAGCGCCGAGGATAGCCAGAATATAGGCTTTTGGATTACGGTTAATGGTGGAAAAAAAGATGCGCCCACCGGATTTGACCAGCCGTGTCGCCGCCTGAATCAGGCTGGCCGGGTCGGGGACATGTTCGAGTAGCTCCAGACAGGTTATGGCATCGTATTCACCGGCATGGGTCGCGGTGTGTTGCTCTGCCGATGTATGCCGATAGTCGAGCTCTATGCCGGCTTTTGCTGCGTGCAGTCTGGCTATAGTGAGTGCCTTTTGGGACAAGTCAATGCCGGTTACTCTGGCACCCTCTCTGACCATGGCTTCGCTTAATATGCCACCACCGCACCCGATGTCCAGGATTTTTTTCCCGCCGATGGTGGTATGTTGCCGGATGAATTTTAGCCGCACCGGATTGAGGTCATGCAATGGGCGTAATTCACCTTCCGTATCCCACCAGCGAGCTGCCATATTGTCGAATTTGCTGATTTCTCCGTTATCGACGTTCAATATATCCTGATCTGTATTCATGTCGTATTTTCACATCCAGAATTTACATGCTTATTTTCTGTTGCCAGCTTGCAGTGCCGGCCTTTATTTCATCAATGTCCAGTGTTTGCAGTATGCGACCCTGTAACAGCCTGTTACCGTTGCACCAGACATCAGTGACCTGCCGCCGGTCTGCGGCATATACAATTTGAGATACCGGATTATACAGTGGCTGTGTCTCCGGTTCGTTCAGGTTAATCGCGGTAATATCGGCGGCCTTGCCGATTTCCAGAGAACCGGTAACTTCACTGATCCCCAGTGCTCTGGCACCGTTGATAGTGGCCATGGCCAGCGCAGTTTCAGCAGACACGGCCGAGGCATCGCCAGCGACTGCTTTACCCAGCATGGCGGCGCTTTGCATTTCAGCCAACATATCCAGATCGTTATTACTGGCGGCACCGTCTGTGCCCAGTGCCACATTCACGCTGTTGTCTATCAATTTTTGTACCGGGCAGAAGCCACTGGCGAGCTTCATATTGGATTGCGGGCAATGTATGACATGTGCACCGGTTTTACTGAAGTGTTCTATTTCTTCATCCTGCAAATGCGCCATGTGTACGGCCAGCAGGCCGGGTGTCAATAGTCCGATTTCATCCAGACGATGTAGCGGGCGTGAACCATAGTTTTGCAGGCCCTGCTCGATTTCATCCTGCGTTTCATGTACATGAATATGAATCGGTATTTCCAGCTCATCTGCCAGAACGCGCACCCTGTGCAGCGGATCATTGCTGACAGAGTAAGGCGCATGAGGGGCGAAGGCCGTGTTGACCAGATGATCAGAGCGAAACTGGTCGTGTACTGTCAGGCCCATATCAATATATTCCTGCCAGTCGTTGGCCCAGACGGAAGGAAAGTCAAGTACAATCAATCCCACCGTAGCCCGCAGGCCGGCTGTGGAGGCAATGGCGGCCGTGACATCCGGGAAGAAGTACATATCGTTAAATGCTGTAGTGCCTGAGCGAATCATCTCTGCAATGGCAAGCCCGGTTCCCTGACGGATAAAATCCCTGTTCACCCATTTACTTTCGGCTGGCCAGATGTGATCTTGCAGCCAGGACATCAGGGGCAGATCGTCACCCAGTCCACGCATCAGAGACATGGAGGCATGGGTGTGGGCGTTGATCAATCCGGGTATCAAGGCATGATCATCGAGGCGGGTGACCTTATGGGCCTGATATCTGCCCTGTATGGCGTTGGAGTTGTCAATATCGACAATTTTGCCTTGATCAATCGCTATCGCGTGATTTTCATGGATATGCCGTTGAGCATTGATCGTGATAATCCAGCGACCATGAATAATTTCATCGATCTGTAGCGGGTTGTCCAGAGTCATCGGTTTCGCGTACTTTTTTGCCTGTGCAGCCTGGATTATGCCATATCCGGTTCCGGGGTCAGGGTTCCTTATGCCGGTTTTCTGCGTTGCCTGCCCCGGGCCTGGTTAATGGCGCGTATCAATGATTCATAGGGCAACTCATCCAGCTCCTGATAGCGTTCTTCTGCCATGGTGAGCAGCTGATTGATGTCAGATATTTTTTCTGTTTCGGGCCAGTCAGTCAGTTCGGCCAGCCCGCTCAGGCTGCCCAATTGTACACGAATTTCCTTGCCGTGCGGCAATACATTGCCAGAGCGGATCAACCCGAATACAAATGATGCTTTTTCACGTGATTTTTGCAGCAGGGCCTGGCAGCGTTGTTGATTTGCGGCCTGTTGACAGGTAATGCCCTCCCGCTCGGCCAGACAGAATTTATGGGACAGGGGGCAGGCGCAGCGACCGGCTAAAATGGCTTTTTCAAATGCACACTTCAGCTCGTTGAGTTGCCGATAGACTGAGCGATACTGATCCTCTTCCATTGGTCGGTGCGATTACTTTTCGTGCTCCATCAATATGGGACGTTCGCGCGGAGTCAGGATCAATGATTCTGCCTCACGGCTGTCTTTGGCGAATATCACCTTGATGTTGCAGTTGTCCTGAGTGGTAGCAGCAGCGCGGGTATCGCGCGCCAGCGAGCGGGCTTCTCTGTACGAATCAAAATCATCCATGTACTCAATCGTGCGATTCGGAAACAGTTTATAGACATAATAGGGCACGGCAGTATCCCGCATAAATCAATCAGGCCATTTTAGCAGCTTATGCCAGTAATGTAATGATTCAATGCCTTTGATAATCGGGGTGCCGGGTATCCGCACCCCGGTTTTGCCACGATAAAGGTTAAATATCAGCCATCCAGTTCAGCGAATATCTGGTCACGAATTTCATCAACCCTGCCAAGCCCGTTAATGCGGATATAACGGGGGGCATCATGTTCGCCGCTTTCGCTGTAGCCGGTGTAGTACTTTATCAGAGGGCTGGTCTGGTCGTGATAAACCTTGAGGCGCGCCTTGACGGTTTCTTCCTTGTCGTCATCACGTTGTATCAAGTCTTCCCCGGTTATATCATCCTTGCCGGCTTCTTGCGGCGGGTTATAGGTTGTGTGGTAAGTACGACCGGATGCCAGATGTACGCGGCGGCCCGACATGCGCTTGATAATTTCCTCATCCGGCACATCTATTTCTATTACGGCATCAACGGTTACACCGGTTTCCTTCAGAGCTTCGGCTTGCGGAATAGTGCGCGGGAAGCCGTCAAACAGATAGCCGCCGTTACAATCTTCTTCGGCTATGCGCTGCCTGATCATGCCCATGATGATGTCGTCGGATACCAGGCCGCCAGTATCCATGATTTGTTTGGCGGCAGTGCCCAATTCGGTGCCAGCATTGACATGAGTGCGCAGCATATCGCCTGTGGATATCTGAGGTATATTATATTTTTCCTTGATATGGTTTGCCTGTGTGCCTTTGCCGGCACCGGGTCCACCCAGTAGTATGATACGCATTCGGTAGGTTCTCCTGTTTAGAAGTTATGCTTAAAAGCGGTCATTATGCCTGTTTTTCTGCTCGGTTGACCAGCTTTATTGAGAAGCAATAATCTGTTGGAGCGCCCCGACGCTACGTATCCAGGGGCTGTTTTTTCGAACATTGGTCGGTAGGTATTTGAGGGCTTGCCGCGCCTGATTGAAATCCATATGGATACCGGCTGCCACGGCATACCAGGTGTCGCTACCTTTTTTGAAGCTGTACAGGAACGGATTGATGCTGTCCGGCATTTTTTTGAGATACTGAGCGGCCCGGTCCTGCTGAGTGGTGGCCATGAGCTGGATTGTATAGGCTTCTGTATCTTGGGCCATCAACCATGTGGAGCGGTCGGTGGCTTGTTTGATCAGTGGCTCCGGGTCAGGTGTGGTAGCGTCGCTTTCTACCAGTTTTTTATTCAGTACGATGGTATTGTCCGGGGAACTGACCGATGGCAGGGTCTGGGCGGCAGCGGGTTTTGTTTCCGGGGCTGGCTGTGGGCTTGTTTTACCGATGATCAGGGAGTCGTCGGTTTTGGCCAGATTATCAATATCAATCAGCGCCTGTTTGGCATTTTTATGTCCGTGCTCGGCGGCACGTTGCAGTAGTTTTATCGCTAATTCCTTGTCCGGTCGCAGGATATGGCCATTCAGATAAAGTGTACCGAGATAGTACTGAGCATCGGCTGAGTTATTGTTGGCAGCCTTGAGCAGTAATTGCTTGCCTTCGGTTACGCTGCGGTCGATTTCATTGCCATGCAGCTTCATCAGACCCAGATCATATTGAGCCCTTGGATAGCCGCGGTCTGACGCCATTGTCAGCCAGCGCAAATGCTGATTCCTGTTTTCCGGGACACCGACGCCCTTTTGGTACATCAGACCGATATTATACATGGCCTCGGTATTTCCCTGACTTGCAGCTTGACGATACCATTTGATGGCAGTATCGAAGTCCTGGGGGGCACTTATGCCATGGATATGCAGGTAAGCGAATTTGGTCTGGGCGGCGCTTAACCCAGATTCCGCCGCCTGCTTCCATAGCTCATAAGCCTTGTTCTGATCCTGCTCTACGCCCTGCCCGGTAAAATACTTGATCCCCAGATCGTGCCGGGCTTCAGCAATACCCTGCTCGGCTGCCATCTGATACCATTTGGTCGCGGTGACCGGGTCTTTGGTAGCGATCAGGCCGTTTTCATATATGACGGCCAGCCCAAGTGCCGCATCGCCATCCCCTTTTTCAGCCAGAGGCAACCAGATCGAGTGCGCCAGTTTATAATTTCTGGACTGAAAGGCATCCCATCCCAGTTCGTACGGGGTGCTGGCCTGGGCTGTAATGACGAAAAAGGCGAGCAATAACGCAAGACTTGTATATCTGACCGGCATTCTGATTCTCTGGTTGGGTTAATAATTCAGATCATTCAAAAGCATTATAACCGGCTGCTTTATAGCAGATTGATACCGTCATTGGAATAACCCGATGGGCCGGATAATATGTTCAGATGTTCAACCTCCTGATTTCGGTATCAATCTGACTTCTTTGCCAAATATTTGTAAATAGTTTATCCAGCTCACGGGTTTCTCGTGGATCATTAAAGTTGACGATGCCCTCATAACGTTCGGCATCCTGCCGATATATATAGCCGCGTCCGTCGGCAGTGATAAAGGTATGGCGCAGGGAGCGGAATTGTTTTTCCGGACGGCGTATTTCTATTCGCGAAGACAGGGTGCGGGCCAGAGTTACCAGCCTGTGACCATGCTGCATAATACGTTTTGAGTCAGTTGCCAGTATGCGAATACTGGCAAACCGGCCACTCAGAGCGATTTTTTTGACGGCGGCTACAAACTCTGTTTTATCAAAGATAGCCGGGTCGAGATTTCTTGAATAAATATGCAGGCGATGTCGGGACTGAGTAGCCAGACAGGTGGCAGCCACGGTGTTTTCTGCACGGCTTTCGAGGTCAATCGCCATGCCGGACTCACCGATAACGCCGGAATGGATAGCTTCTATTACGGGATTGCGGTATTGTATCGGCACGGATTCAGGTTGCTGATAATCTGGGATTTGGAAGTGGTCTTTGTCAAGCCGTTCGCTGGTGGCGCGATAGTCATGTTTCCGACAAAAGAGGAGAAATTGAACCTGTTAGCATGATTTTTAACTATGGATACTGAAAGGCCTGTGGCACCATACCTGTGGTGCAGGCCCATATCAACCAGGCTAATATGGGCGCTCAGGTATTTGATGCTGATGCCTTTAGGGGCTTGCAGGAACCAGACGCAGTTAGATACCGGTATGAAAGCAAGTTACAGGAGAGCTGGCTGAGTGGTCGAAAGCGGCGGTCTTGAAAACCGTTGAGGGGCAACCCTCCGGGGGTTCGAATCCCTCGCTCTCCGCCAAAAAAAGCGTTCCGACTTTTCGTAAAACGCAGACAAAGAATTCGCTGATATAAAGTAAATTTCAAAAAATAAATGGATATTTTGGGTCAATTTTTGAATTGCTGATCGGTACATTTTAGAGGTGTTATTTCCCTGACAATCCCCTTCTATTTTTCAAAAACAAATCTTTCGACCTCACTGAGAAAGCGTTCAATGCGAAATGACTGGGCAAACTCTTTTTGTTTTTTTAGAATTTCTTTATCTTCCTCCGAAAAGATTTTGTTAATTCTGTCAATCCAGGCATTCTTCTCTAAAGGCAATAGATTTTCTTCTAAATTTGATTCCAAAAGCCCGGTGTTGTTGGCCGAT
>JAJDYQ010000017.1 GCA_022825085.1 Gammaproteobacteria bacterium | reverse complement strand
ATGGGTGGCCAGACGGCGCTGAACTGTGCTCTGGACCTGTATCGGGAAGGGGTATTGGCGAAGCATGGTGTTGAGATGATCGGTGCCTCAAAGGATGCTATTGATATGGCGGAAGATCGTGAACAGTTTCGCCGGGCCATGCAGGAGATTGGTTTAAGTATGCCAAAATCCGCCATTGTCCACAGTATGGAAGAGGCATGGCAGGTGCAGGTAGATGTGGGCTTTCCTGCCATTGTTCGCCCGTCTTTTACCATGGGTGGCAGTGGTGGTGGTATTGCTTATAACCGCGAAGAGTTCGAGCAGATCTGCCGGCGTGGTCTGGATGCATCGCCCACAGCAGAAATCCTGCTGGAGCAATCGGCACTGGGTTGGAAAGAATATGAAATGGAAGTAGTGCGGGACCACAGGGACAACTGCATCATTATCTGTTCCATTGAAAATTTTGATCCTATGGGCATCCATACAGGTGACTCCATCACTGTTGCGCCGGCACAAACCCTGACTGACAAGGAATACCAGATACTGCGCGATGCATCACTGGCGGTGTTGCGTAAAATTGGTGTCGATACCGGCGGTTCGAATGTTCAGTTTGCCATCAACCCGGACGATGGTGAGCTGATCGTTATTGAAATGAATCCAAGGGTTTCCCGTTCCTCGGCACTGGCTTCCAAGGCGACTGGCTTTCCAATCGCCAAAGTGGCCGCCAAACTGGCGGTTGGCTTTACGCTGGATGAGCTGGACAACGAAATAACGGGCGGCATTATTCCGGCATCTTTTGAGCCTGCCATTGACTATGTTGTGACCAAAGTTCCGCGCTTTACTTTTGAAAAGTTTCCTCGTGCCAATGATAGGCTGACAACACAGATGAAATCGGTAGGAGAGGTCATGGCTATTGGGCGCAACTTTCAGGAATCCATGCAAAAGGCGCTTCGAGGGCTTGAGACTGGCATACATGGTCTGGATGAAATTCTCGACCCTGATATTGAAGGTATGGACGATAAACTGTCACGGGAGCTGGGGGTTCCTGGTGGTGATCGGATTTTATATGTTGCCGATGCGTTTCGTGTCGGACAGTCTGTTGAGAAAATTCATGCCCGCACCGGGATCGACCCATGGTTTTTGGCTCAGATACAGGACTTGATTGAAGACGAGCGATCAATACAGGGCCAGTCATTAAGCGACCTGACCAGAAATGACCTGTACAGTCTCAAGCGTAAAGGTTTTGCCGATGCACGTCTGGCAAAGCTGCTTGGTTGCGATGAATCTGAGGTAAGAAAACGTCGTTTTGATGACAATATACACCCGGTTTATAAACGTGTTGATTCATGTGCGGGTGAATTTGTTTCGGCTACAGCATACATGTATTCGACTTATGAAGAGGAATGCGAGGCGCAGCCGAATGATAAGGAAAAAATAATCGTGCTTGGTGGAGGGCCGAATCGTATAGGCCAGGGCATTGAGTTTGACTATTGCTGTGTTCATGCAGCGCTGGCCTGTCGGGAAGATGGCTATGAAACCATTATGGTGAACTGCAATCCAGAGACGGTTTCGACTGATTATGGCACATCGGATCGCCTTTATTTTGAGCCATTGACGCTCGAAGATGTGTTGGAGATTATGCGCGTTGAAAATCCTGCCGGGGTGATAGTCCAGTATGGAGGTCAGACACCACTGAAGCTGGCGCGTGATCTGGAAGCCTCAGGTGCTCCGATAATCGGTACAACGCCCGATTCGATTGATCTGGCGGAAGATCGGGAGCGCTTTCAGCAGATGCTGCACAATGCAAACCTTAAACAGCCACCCAACCGCACCGCAACCAGCGCCAAACAGGCCGTTGGGCTGGCTAACGAAATAGGCTATCCTCTGGTTGTGCGGCCATCCTATGTTTTGGGCGGGCGTGCTATGGAGATCGTGCATAACGACGATAGCCTTATTCGTTATATGCGTGAAGCGGTACAGGTATCCAATGATTCGCCGGTGCTGCTTGATCACTTCCTGGACCATGCCATAGAGGTCGATGTGGATGCCGTTAGTGATGGCGATCAGGTAATCATTGCAGGGATTATGCAACATATCGAGCAGGCCGGCATACACTCCGGCGATTCAGCCTGCTCATTGCCGCCTTATTCGCTTGCTGACGGAGTCATTGAGCAGATCAAGGAGCAGACCCGGATTATGGCCAGAGACCTGAATGTATGTGGCTTGATGAATGTGCAATTTGCGATCCAGGAGAAAGAAATTTATGTGCTGGAAGTTAATCCTCGTGCGTCGCGCACGGTGCCATTTGTATCCAAGGCCATTGGTATCCCATTCGCGAGAATCGCTGCACGCTGCATGACTGGAAAGACCCTGCGCGAGCAGGGGATTAAAGAACCGGTCATACCCCATAATCATTACTCTGTGAAAGAAGCGGTTTTCCCGTTTATAAAATTTCCGGGAGTTGATCCGATACTGGGGCCGGAGATGAAATCCACGGGAGAAGTGATGGGCGTGGCTTCCGGGTTTGGCGCTGCCTATGCCAAGTCACAACTGAGCACCGGAAATATCCTGCCCGATTCAGGCAATGCATTACTGAGTGTGCGTGAAGCGGATAAAGAAGGTATAGTCAGCATAGCCCAGGAGCTGGCGGAACTTGGCTTTCTGCTGGTGGCGACCCATGGAACTGCTGTAAAAATACATGCAGCGGGCATAAAATGTGAGTCTGTCAACAAGATGCAGGAAGGTCGGCCTCATATAATTGACATGATCAAAAATGACGAAATATCATTGATTATCAACACTACCGAAGGAATGCAGGCAATAGAGGACTCTTTTGAAATCCGGCGCGAAGCATTGCATCGCCGGGTTTGCTATACCACAACTCTGGCGGGTGCTCATGCGACATGTATGGCTATCAGACATCGAAATGACTACAGTGTGAATCGCTTACAGGATATACATCGGGAAATTAAAAATGGATAAGGTTTACCTGACATTGCACGGAGCAGAACAGCTTCGCCAGGAACTCAAAAGACTCAAGACAGTTGATCGGCCAACAATAGTAGCCACGATTGCAGAGGCTCGTGAGCATGGAGATCTGAAGGAAAATGCCGAGTACCATGCCGCCCGCGAACGGCAGAGCTTTTGCGAAGGACGCATCAAGGATATCGAAGGGAAACTCTCCAATGCCGAGATTATCAATGTGGTCAAGGCAGGAGAAGCTGCCAACGGCAAAGTGATCTTTGGTGCTACGGTGGACCTGATGGATGAAAATACCGAAGAAGAAGTGACCTATCAGATTGTCGGCGAAGATGAAGCGGACATTAAACAAAACAGAATTTCAATTGGTTCTCCATTTGCTCGTGCTCTGATTGGTAAACAGGAAGGCGATATAGCAGAAGTTCAGGCTCCTGGTGGGGTGCGAAGCTACGAAATAGTAGATGTTCGTTACGAATAGCCTGTACCTGTTTGAGGTTGGGCATTCCTGTTAAATATTTTTTGTAACACTCTGCAACCTTGCCTGCTTAAGGATGCTGATAATGGAGTTGCTGGAATAGCAGGAATTTATAGTTGCTCGATTCTTTTCTTTTGTTCATTTAGATTTTCCAGAGCAGTTTTGGCATTGGCCAGTTTTTCACGTTCTCCATTGACGATTACTTCCGGTGCCCTGGTGAGAAAGCTGTTATTAGCCAGTTTGCCATCGAGCCGCTTGACTTGATCTTCCAGCCTGTTGATTTCTTTTTGCAGGCGCACCAGTTCGGCATCCTTATCAATCAATCCTGCAAGCGGGATAAGGATTTTCATGGTTCCAACCAGAGCGATGGCAGCCTCCGGCACATCATCTTCATCGTTGATAATGCTGATGTTTTCTGCCCTGGTGAGAAATTTAATATAAGGTCGTGCGGTTTCCAGACGCACTCTGTCGCTATAAGAGGTATTGGCAAGCAGGATAGATACAGCTTTGCCGGGTGCGATGTCCATTTCAGACTTGATACGACGCACCCCGAGAATAAAATCCTGGGTCCACTGTATTTCTCTGGTAGCCTTCATATTAATGAGTGACTCATCGTAGCGGGGATAGCGCTGTAGCATAATGGTGTCCCCATTGATGCCGGCTGTCGGAGCAATGGTTTGCCATATCTCCTCCGTAATATAGGGTATGACAGGATGGGCCAGACGCAGGACAGACTCCAATGTGGTAATCATTGTTCTGCGTGTACCATGTTTTTGTGCATCGTCAGCAGTATCGTCATTGAGTATGGTTTTAGAGAGTTCCAGATACCAGGCACAGTACTCATTCCATGTAAAATCGTAAACCGCCTGCGCCATATGATCGAAACGATAACTATTGATCGCATCAGTCATGCTCCTGATGGTTTCCTGTAGTCGCGAAGTAATCCATTGGTCAGCCGTGGATAACTTCACCTGACTGTCCGGATCATAATTTGGGCCCTCAGCATTCATCAATACATAACGTGCAGCATTCCAGAGTTTGTTACAGAAATTGCGATAGCCCTCTATACGCGACATGTCAAACTTAATATCACGACCGGCTGAGGCCATGGCGGCAAAGGTAAAGCGCAGGGCATCAGTTCCAAATGCCTGGATGCCGTCAGGAAATTCCTGACGGGTTTGTTTTGCAATTTTCTTTGCCAGATGAGGTTGCATCATGCCGGTGGTACGTTTTTGCACCAGTGACTCAAGATCAATGCCGTCAATCAGATCGATTGGATCAAGTACATTGCCTTTGGACTTGGCCATTTTATCCCCGTGCGAATCGCGCACCAGACCATGGATGTAGATTTCTTTGAAAGGTGGCTTACCATCCATGAATTTCAGACCCATCATCATCATGCGCGCGACCCAGAAAAAGATAATATCGAAGCCTGTGACCAGTACCGAAGTAGGGTAAAAGGTTTTCAGACGCTCAGTATTATCGGGCCAGCCCAGAGTGGAAAAAGGCCATAGAGCCGAACTGAACCAGGTATCCAATACATCCTCGTCCTGATGAAGTTCATGGTTGTCAGCCAGATTATGCTGGTTACGAATGGCCTGCTCGGAGTGGCCGACATAGACATTGCCGGCTTTATCATACCAGGCTGGAATACGATGCCCCCACCAGATTTGGCGACTGATGCACCAATCCTGAATATCCCGCATCCAGCTGAAATAAGTATTTTTCCAGCCATCCGGGACAAATCGCACTGTGCCGTCCTCGACTGCCCTGACTGCCGGTTCTGCCAGAGGACTGACTCTGACGTACCACTGCCGGGTAAGCAAAGGCTCAATCACGGTACCGGAACGATCACCACGTGGAACCATCAATTTATGTTCCCTGACTTGCTCCAGCAGGTTCTGCGTCTTCAAGTCAGCCACGATCTGCTTTCGCGCCTGATAGCGGTCCATGCCGACATAGGCAGCCGGAATCAGATCTTTTTCAGATTCCTCATTGGTACGGATTGCGGCATTGACTGTGAATATATTGATCAGGCCGCCATGGGCCTGATCATTGATAGCGACTTCATCACGGTGTCTTTGCCAGATGGCATAATCATTGAAATCATGTGCGGGAGTTACCTTGATGCAACCGGTGCCGAACTCAATATCGACATGCTCATCAGCGATCACCGGAATTTTTCGTCTGGTTAGTGGCAGTTCCAGCAACTCACCAACCATATGCCTGAAGCGGGTATCTGCCGGGTTCACCGCGACTGCGCAATCGCCCAGCATGGTTTCCGGGCGGGTAGTGGCCACGACCAGATGACCGGTGCCATTTGCCAGCGGGTACCTGATGTACCACATGTGCCCGTCTTCTTCCTCGGAAATTACTTCCAGATCCGATATAGCGGTATGCAGGACGGGGTCCCAATTCACCAGACGCCTGCCGCGATAGATTAGCCCTTCCTCATACAGCCGGATAAAAACTTCCCGGACAGTCCTGGACAAACCTTCATCCATGGTGAAGCGTTCATGCTCCCAGTCCAGCGAAGAACCAATGCGGCGAAGCTGGCGAGTGATATTACCTCCAGACTCCTCACGCCACTCCCGGATACGCTCGATAAACTTTTCACGTCCGATCGTATGCCGGGTTTCACCCTCTTTTTCCAGACGGCGTTCCACCACCATCTGCGTAGCGATGCCGGCATGATCAGTGCCCGGTTGCCAGAGCGTCGGCCTGCCTGTCATCCGTTGATAGCGCGTCAGGGTATCCATGATAGTGTTATTGAAACCATGTCCCATGTGCAGACTGCCGGTAACATTGGGTGGCGGGATCATGATGCAATAGGGTGGCGCATCCTGATTCCTGATATCTGGTCTGAAATAGCCATTCTCTTCCCAGAACTTATACCAGCGTTCCTCAATTTCCTGCGGGGAATAAGTCTTGTCCATATCCGTATTCTGCGGGCTACCGTAAAAACAATGGATTGTACAGAAAACAGGGTATCATCTGGTCAAATTGTTGTAGTAGTACAGTACCGTCACTGGCGGTTCTTTCAATGCCACGCGAGCGTCCTGCACACCGGCATATCAAAGACAGTCAATGCAGTGGCTTGTACGGTCCATGATATTCCTGTATGAGTCAGAATGAATCAACGGTAATATGTCAAACCATGTTTCGTCATTCGCATCAAATCTTCCTGCAGTGGTTGGCCATTATTCTGGCTGTCCTGTTCGGTTTTTATGTAGTCTGGGATTTGGGCATGATTGCCATTTTGCTGGAGTACGATAAAAGTTATATCTCATCAATCATCGCGATCATTTTTATGATGACCACGGTGGCAGCCGGCCTACGTGTCGCTTTTCTGTCAAGGGAGATTGACAGGGCGGAAGACATAGTCACCATGCTGCGGGATAGTCATGGCGATATGGAACTCAGAGACAATGGCAGGATATTCAGCGCGGGCCAACAGTTACCCGCCCGTCTGCTGCATGAACAACTCTATAAGCAGCTCATGCGTCGGCAGCACAGTCATCAGGCTGGAAGTAGCCCTTTGATGCTGGAGAGCATGGAAAAAGATATATCGGCCAGCCATGACTTTGGATGGTTTATGGCCGATATCATGATCAAGCTGGGCCTGTTGGGCACGGTGATTGGCTTTATCGTGATGTTGGGTTCGGTTGCCGTGATTGACAATGCTGATATTACAACCATTCAGAACATGCTGGTTGATATGAGTGCCGGTATGCGTATTGCGCTGTTTACCACACTTTCCGGCCTGCTGGCCGGAATGTTACTGGGCTTGCAGTATTATTTTCTGGATCGCGGTGCCAGATGCCTGATGGGACTGATTGGTGACACCATTGAGACCTATCTTGGTGAATAATGATGAACCGCAGGAGAGGCTACTTTACCGATCCCTTTACTGACCTGCTGTTCAATGCACTGCTGGGCTTTACCATGTTATTCATGGTGACCATCATGTTTGTGAATCCGCTGGCCAGACTGGGTTCGGCCAACCTGAAAGCGGAGTACATTATTACCCTGAGCTGGCCGGAAGATGTAGCGGATGATATTGATGTATGGGTGGAAGATCCACATGGGGAAGTCGTATCTTATCTGCAAAAGGATGCAGGTTGGCTGCACCTTGACCGGGATGATCGTGGCGAAATCAATGACACGATCATGATTGACGGACAGGAGATAATTCATCGTATCAATCAGGAAGTGGTGACCATTCGTGGCATTGTCAGTGGTGAATATATCGTGAACGCCTATTTTTATGAGGCCAGAAGCCAAAAGCCGATAGAAGTTTCACTGACCATTGACAAAGTGAATCCGACCTTAAAAACAGTATTCTTCGACAAGGTCATCATGGACAGGCAGGATATGGAGCATACTTTCATACGTTTCAAACTGGATGGCAAGGGTGAAATACTGGATCTGAATCGCCTGCCGAAGCGCCTTACGCCCTATGCACTGGAACCGTCGTGACGATCCTGGTCCTGACCATAGCCTATGTCGCGGTTGTTCTCTTTCTGCTGCTGCTGAGCCTGAAGGTGCCGTACAATGGGCACATAAAAGCAGGGATCATATTGATTTGCAGTGCATTCTACGGGGTGGTCTGGCACCTGCTGCCCAGACTTGAAGGCTGGCCGACAGATCGGTCATTGCCGGATGAATTTCAGCTTGTTTCACATCATATTATACATCCGGACAAATACAGAAACACGCAGGGAGCCATCCATATGTGGGTGATTGACCTGGCTGAGGATGCTGACCGGACCCCCAGGGCCTACAAACTGCCTTATGCCGAGCAGTTGCACAAAGATATTACTGTAGCGACCGGCAGTGGAGAAGCTCAGAAGGGCAGTCATATAAAGCGGCAGACGGGAGATGGCACACAGGGAAAACCCTCAGGCCATATCCGGTTCCAGCCGATGCCGGTTAATCGACCGCCGCCGAAAGATTAGGGAAAATCCTATTTTTCGCGAACGATGCGAAAGCCGATATGCGTCAGTTTTGTACCGGCGTTATACTTGTCGCGGCGGGTATTCGTTACGGCGCTGCTGGCATTGCTGAAAGAACCGCCGCGCACGACCCGTTTGGAGCAGTCGCCGTCATACCATGCTGAGCCATTGGTTGGTGCGCCGTCATAGTTTGGACTATAGCAATCCTCGGTCCATTCTGCGATATTGCCGGATGTATCGTACAACCCCCACGGGTTCTGCTCAAAGCTGCCGATAGTTGTGGACTGACGCAGACTGGCTGAACCGCCGCAGCCAGTGCAATGTGCATTATTGCTGCCAGCGTTCTGGCCCCACCAATAGGGTGTTGTAGTGCCTGCACGGGCTGCATACTCCCATTGAGCTTCGGTCGGAAGCCTGTATTTATGGCCGGCTTGCCGGCTTAACCAGGAAACATAATCCTTGGCATCCTGCCAGCTTACCTCGGCCACGGGTCGGGCGCGTGGATTACCGATCCGCTCCGGTGGACGCTTGCCGGTGGCTTTGGTGAAACGTTCGTATTCGGCGTAGGTGATTTCATACTGGCTGATGGCGAACTCTTTAAGCTCGACCTTATGTTGTGGTCTTTCGTCAAAGTTTTGTGAGAGCCGACCTGCCCCCATCATAAACTCACCGGCGGGTATGGATACCATAACCGGCCCTTTGGAACCATCTCTCAGGGAATCGCTGAATGGAGTGACAACATGAGGTTTTTTCTCCTTCGGTTTGTCGGCGGCTTCCGGTTTGGTGGATATATCAGGCTTGGCAGCCGATATTTCAGGTTCAGGTGTTACCACATCGCTGCTGTCATCGGATGCCGGTTTAGCCGGCTGTTCGATGGTCGCTGGTTTACTGTCTGTCCGGGTGGCAACGACAGGTTCCGGCCTGGGAAAGACCATGCCAAGCTTCATGAAAAAGTCAGCTGCCACAAAAGCCCCGGCAGCTATGACCAATACTGCGATAGTGGCAACTATCTTTCCAAGGCTGGACGATGGTTTATCATAGTCATCATCGTCGTCATACATGGAGTAGGTCGGGCTGGTGGAAGCCTGGGCAGGTGGCGCTTCATCCGACTCCACAAGGCCGGTTTTAACGCTGACAACCGTAGTGTTATCCTGACGTGGGCGCTGTGCGTCTTCAACCGCTTTCAGCAATGCTGCTGAAGTTTCCTTGGAATCAGGTGACCAGCCGCACTGCTTGATAAGCTCATCGTCGATCAAAGTATCAAGGCCATCGCTGGCGACAATCAGGCAATCATCAGGCAGCAACCCGAACGGTGTATCCGATACATCAATTTCCGCGATTTCTCCGCCGGTCAGGGCACTCATCAGCATATTGCGCGACAAAGAAGGGTCGGGCTCAATATATTTACCCTTGGCGGCCATTCGGTCCAGGAATCCGCCATAGCTGTGGTCGGCATTTAACTTCTTGATTTCATTTTCCCGGATCAGATAGAGATGACTGTCCCCCACACTGGCCCACCAGATTTTGTCATCTGCCAGCAGGACGCCGACCATGGTGCAGCCCATGCCAGAGAGAGCCTCTGTCTCCTTGACGGTTTCCTTGAGTGCGCTATTAGCCTTGATAATGCTGGTGCGCAATATATCCGGTATCAGGGTTGTATCATCGACCGGATAATTAGAAGAAATATGCTTGTTGAATGCCTGAACAGCCATATTACTGGCTACATTGCCCGCCGCATGTCCGCCCATGCCATCGGCGACGATAACCAGCGCCTGCTGATCATCTTCGGCGCTGCTAAGATGAGTAATCAGGAAAGCATCTTCCTGATAATCTCTGGCGCCGTCTATCTGAGAGCCGGCAATGTCATAATGAAGTAGTGCCATATTATTCCGGTAGTGGTTAGTCCACTGGCCTGATTGTTATGTTGAAAACCGGTTTAATCGTAACAGGATGCGAAAAATATACAAAGCCCTGTAAGGCCGGAAGTGCCGTTATTTTTAGCTGACAGTGATTTTCACCTGCCGGAACATGAAAGAGGGGCGATTTGCGCGTACAATATACACTCGATTCAAGATGAAAAATAAAAGGAAGTCATGTCACGAATCATCACGGTAAGGGCCAGAGAAATTCTCGATTCACGCGGCAATCCAACGGTAGAGGCCGATGTCATTACAGAAAGGGGCGTATTGGGGCGCGCCGCGGTTCCATCCGGCGCATCGACCGGCTCACGCGAGGCGCTGGAGCTGCGGGATGGTGACCTGTCACGCTATCTGGGTCGGGGCGTGCAAAATGCTGTTAAAAATATCAATACCGATATTGCCGGAGCGATAAAAGGTATGGACATTGCCGATCAAGCGGGTATTGACCGAAGCATGATCGAGCTGGACGGAACCCACAACAAGGGGCGTCTGGGAGCGAACACCCTGCTGGCTGTATCGCTGGCCGCGGCCAGGGCAGCGGCGGCGGAAGCCGGTCTTTGCCTGTTCCGCTACCTGCAACCGGAGGGGCCGTATCAGCTACCAGTGCCCATGATGAATATCATCAACGGTGGTGAACATGCAGACAACAGCGTTGATCTTCAGGAATTTATGATTATTCCTGCTGGTGCTCCCGATTTTGCAGAAGCCCTGCGCTATGGTGCCGAAGTATTCCATGCGTTGAGAAGTGTCCTCAAAGGCAGGGGTATGAACACTGCCGTTGGTGATGAGGGGGGCTTTGCGCCGGATCTCTCATGTAACGAAGAAGCCATTGACGTGATCCTGCAGGCCATTGACAGGGCCGGCTACAGGGCCGGTACGGACATCTGGCTGGGTCTGGATGTTGCCAGCTCGGAATTTCATGCAAACGGCACCTATACACTGGACTCGGAGGATCGCCGGTTTGATGCGGCAGGTTTTGCCGACTATCTGTGCTCCTGGGTCGAACAATATCCGATTATATCCATTGAAGATGGCATGGCCGAAGACGACTGGGAGGGTTGGAAATACCTTACCGAACGACTGGCCGATACAGTGCAGTTGGTAGGTGATGACCTTTTTGTGACCAATGCCGGCATACTGAAACAAGGCATTGACAGGCAGATTGCCAACTCGATACTGGTTAAAGTCAATCAGATTGGCACCCTGACTGAAACCCTGGATGCCATTCAGATGGCTACTCTGGCCAACTACACCGCGGTGATTTCCCACCGATCCGGAGAGACCGAGGACGTGACCATTGCCGACATTGCCGTCGGCACATCGGCGACCCAGATCAAGACCGGTTCGCTGTCACGCTCGGACCGCACCGCCAAATACAACCGGCTGCTTCGCATCCAGGAAGAACTCGGAACCGAGGCATCCTATCCGGGCGCAGCCGCATTTAATATAACCCCTGCAGGCCCATGAACTTTTGGTCCCTCAGTGGTGGCGGCTGACATGATATGCACATAATTTTGGCTAAAATACCGCTATGAAGCTATACGGTATCTTCCTTCTGATCCTGCTGCTGGTACTGCAATACAAACTCTGGTTTGAAGAAGGGGGATATTTTTATAACCGTGAGCTGCAGAAACAACTTGCAGCCATGCGTATTGAAAACGAACAACTCAGGAAAAAAAACCGTGAACTGGCGCGCAGGATTATTCTGGTCAAGGAAGACATGAATGAAATTGAATCACTGGCCAGACAGAACCTCGGCATGATCAAGGAGGATGAACAATTCATGTTTCTGATTGATGAAGATCAGGTCAAAATGCAGCAGGAGAGACCGCAGGACAGGCAACAAGAGGCAGGTCGGCATAATGAATAACAGGCTCTGGGCCATAGTTCCTGCGGCGGGTATCGGTCGGCGGGTCGGCGGGTCGATTCCAAAACAATACCTTCCCCTGCATGGTAAGGCAGTCATTGAGTGGACAGTAGAACGACTGCTTGATTTGCCGGATTTACATGAAGTAGTGGTGGTAGCATCCAGAGAAGATGAATACTGGTCGTCATTATCGATAGCGAACCACCGAACAGTTCGTCGTGCTCCCGGTGGTTCCGAGCGCTGTTATTCGGTACTCAATGGCCTGTCATTGATTGAACATACCGCATCCGTTGATGACTGGGTTATTGTGCATGATGCGGCTCGACCCTGTGTGCGGGTCCGGGATATTGAAAAACTGGTAAACCGATGCACAGAACAGGGTATGGGTGGTATTCTGGCCATGCCGGTACGGGACACCATGAAAAGAGCTGCAACCGGCCCTGTCATTATTGAGACCCTGGACCGGTCCTCTGTCTGGCACGCGCTGACGCCGCAATGTTTTCGTTATGGAGAACTGAAGGCGGCATTACAGCAGGCACTGTCTGACGGCATTGAAATGACTGATGAGGCATCGGCGATGGAACATACCGGAATACAGCCGCTACTGGTGGAAGGCCACAGTGACAATATCAAAATTACCCTGCCGCAGGATGTTCAACTTGCGGCCTATTTTCTGGAACAACAGGACAAGGCCGATTCCAGGCCATGATCAGAGTCGGCCAGGGTTATGATGTACACCGATTCGGAGATGGCGATGCCATCATGCTGGGTGGTGTTTACATACCCCACACCCACGGCATGGTCGCGCACTCCGATGGTGATGTGTTACTGCACGCCCTGTGCGATGCCCTGCTCGGTGCTGCGGCGCTGGGCGACATTGGCAAACACTTTCCCGACACCGACCAGAGATATGCCGGCGCAGACAGTCGGGAACTATTACGTCAGGTTGCAGAATTACTGAACCATGCAGGTTTTACCGTCAACAATGTCGATGCCACCATCATCGCCCAGACACCTGCAATGGCACCCCACATCGAACAGATGCGTGACAATATTGCCCATGACCTCGGTATTGACAGGGTGCAGGTCAATGTCAAGGCCACCACCACCGAGCGTCTCGGTTTTACAGGTCGTCAGGAAGGTATTGCCGTACAGGCAGTTGCTCTGATTGATGCAGCGGGATCAGCCTAAACCACGGTCGGCGCCATAGACAAAACCCTCATCCGGCGATGGCCACAGGTGGCGATTTTCGATATACCACTGTTTCGTTTGGCGCAAGCCCTCCTGCAACGAAACACGCGGGTGATAACCGAGTGCAGCGATCTTCTCAATAGAAGGACAGCGCCTGTCTGTTTCACCCGAAGGTGCCTGCGACGGCACCACAACACCCTCGCGACCAAACAGAGACATAACCTGAGATGCCAGCTCCCGGATGGATAACTGCTCAGTCGTTCCCACATGATATATGGAACAACCGGTCTCCTCTGCCGGAGTGCCCTGCGAAAAAGCCAGATAACACCCCTCAATAAAATCATCAATAAACACAAAAGACCGGGTTTGCGAACCATCGCCGCGTATTGAAAAAGACAATGGCTGAGATTGCTCAACGGATTCATCCAGCAGTGTCGCACGCATCAGAAACTGCGGGATCACATGCTCAAAGCCCATATCCGCCCCATACACGTTATGCGGACGTACAATCGCAACGCTATCAAAAAACGCCCGCCCATAATTGACTGCCAGCAACTCCGAGATAATCTTGCCGCCGCCATAGCTGTAGCGCGGATTCATCACATCAGGCACTGCCAGAGAAACCTCCTCAGGAGTTGGAACCACCGCTGCACGCTGATACACCTCTGAAGAGCTCATGGTCCAATAGCGCCTGATACCACGGGCAACGGCAACATCCAGGGTATTCAATGCCCCCTTCACGCCGACCTCCAGAATCAGTTGCGGCTTTTGATAAAAAAACTCTGTTCCATTGATATAGGCGAGATGCACCATAGTATCGACACCCTCAGCCGCCTTATAGACAGTCTCATAATCACGCACATCACCCTGCACCAGCTCGACATCATCCTCGACATCGGCCAGTCGCCGGGGGCGTCCGCGGGAATAATCATCCAGCACACGTACCGTCCAGCCCCCGGCCAGCATTTTTTTCACCAGCGCACTGCCCAGAAAGCCGGAACCACCTGTTACCAAAGCCCGTCCTGAAGACATCAGCCTGCCCCGTTTCCGACAGCCAGAGTGCCCAGAGATAAAAGCGTATAACCCTGTGCGTCATGTCTGGAAGAAAGGGGCAGTACCGACCACACATCAAAGATCACCCTGGGTGTCATCATCTGCATTGCCAGCACACCCACATCCAGACACTCATAACGCTCATTATCAGTTGCAATAATCACCAGAGAAGCCTCCTTAAAACCCTCTTCCACCGAGCATGCCTCCAGACCGGCCTCCTGTATTGCCGACTCAGAGACTGCAAAATCATGTCCATACAAACGTGCCTGAGGGTACATTTTCCTCAAGATCGCCACCAGATCCAGCGAAGGCGAGGCACGCATGTCACTGGTTTCCGGGCGGCCCTTAAAAGCCAGTCCCATCACTGTTATTTTCAGGTTCGTGTGGGCACCAAAATCAAACTGAGCACTGAGCTTATGGCAGATATAAGCCGGCATGGACTCATTAAGCTGCCGGCCCTGTGTGATCAGGTCAGGCACATGATTATAGCGCCGCAACGACTCCTTCAGAATATGCGGATCCTTATGCAGACAGGGCCCGCCGACAAAGCCGGGCCGGGGGATGCTGGTACGGGGATAGCCCCTGTTCGCGGCACCGATCACCTCCTGACCATTCAGACCGGCTGCATCACAAAGCAGAGCCACCTCATTACCGATAGCGAAGCTCACATCGCGAAAACTGTTATCCAGCAACTTGATGATCTCGGCCGCCTCCAGAGAAGAGACACGTATGGTGGTTGGCGTCATACGCTGAAATATCGAAGCTGCCCGCCATGACGAAGCCTCATCGAGGGCACCGATAATCTGCGGTAGAGACGACAACTCTTCCATGGCATGACCCTCCACCGTCCGTTCCGGGCAATACGCCAGCATAAAAGACTTGCCGCTTGCCTCAAGCAATGGCAAAACCACCTCACGGGTTGTTCCCAGTTGCACCGTCGAACGCAGAATGACAAGCCCGTCATCTGCAATATAGCGACAGACATCGTTGGCGACGCCCTTGATCATATCCATGCGTGGTACACCCGACTCGGACAGAGGAGTGCCTACCGTAATGATATAAACTGACAATGAGGTTTCAATGTCAGCAAAAGAACCCACAAAGCGCAGCATACCGTTATTCAGCACATGCCTCATGCGTGTGGCAAACCCCCTCTCAAAGAAATGCGGTTCACCGCGTTGCAGGCTGGCAAGCGTTGCCGGATGATTTTCAATCCCCCAGATCATAAAACCACGCTCGGCAAGAGCGACGGAAAGGGTCAGTCCCACATAACCCATGCCGACGATACCGATAGCCGAATCGCTTGCATGGGAAAGACCAGAGTGATGAGGCATCAGAAAGCCTTTGGAAACAGACAAGCGGCGCACCTTAAAGTAAAATCCGATACAGTTCAAATAAAATTACGGCAACCCCCGGATAACGGTGTGCAACGACAATGGCACGGCACAAACACAGCAGCAGGCACCGTTCTGCCTGGATGCAGGAACATCTCGATGATCCCCATGTCAAAAGGGCAAAAGCGGAAGGCTGGCGCTCGCGTGCGGTTTACAAGCTGAAGGAAATAGATGAAAAAGACCGTTTGATCAGGCCTGGAATGCAGGTGCTTGAACTGGGAGCTGCGCCGGGTGGATGGTCCCAGTACATAGCCCACAGGCTCAACGGCAGAGGCCGTATAATTGCGCTCGACATCCTGCCGATGGACCATGTGCCTGATGTTGAATTTATGCAGGGCGATTTTACCGAACAGGCGGTTGAGCGGCGCTTAAAGGGCGTTCTGTCAGGCAACCCCTGTGACCTTGTAGTGAGCGATATGAACCCCAATATGAGCGGAGTGAAAGCGGTTGATCAGCCCGGATCGATCTATCTGGCCGAGCTGGCCCTGCAATTGGCGCTGGAAGTGCTGCATTTTCGTGGTATTTTTCTGGTCAAGGTGCTTCAGGGCGAGGGATTTGATACCCTTATGGCGGACATGAAGAGGCGATTTGATTCGGTTCGCAGTCGCAAGCCGCAGGCATCGCGTTCGCGCAGCCGCGAGATATATCTACTGGCAAAGGGTATCCGGCAGGCATGATAACGCCTATACTTGCAGTAAGCGGATTGGTTTAATGACGTAAAGGTTAAATTATGAACAGCATGGTAAAAAACATTGTACTGTGGGTAATCATTGCGATTGTCCTGACCTCGGTATTCAACAGCTTCAATCAGGGTGTGGCCAGAAACAGCGAACTGACATACTCTGATTTTGTCACCCAGATAAAGCGGGGGCAGATCAGAGAAGTATCCATACAGGGCCGCACCATAACCGGTACTACGGCGGCCGGTCAGATATTCAAGACCTACAGCCCGGAAACCGACAACACCCCGTTGATCACCACCCTGTTTGACAACGACGTTCAAATCAAGGGTGAACCGCCGGAACAGCAACCGCTGCTGATAACACTGCTGATCCACTGGTTCCCGCTGCTGCTGATCATCGGGCTCTACCTGTTCTTCATGCGCCAGATGCAGGGAGGTGGTGGTCGGGGTGCCCTCTCGTTTGGCAAATCCAAGCATAAAATGTTTGGCGAAGATCAAGTCAAAATCACATTCAATGATGTTGCCGGCGTTGAAGAAGCCAAGGAAGAAGTATTCGAGCTGGTTGAATTTTTACGTGACCCGCAAAAATTCCAGAAACTGGGTGGTTCCATACCTCGTGGCGTATTGATGGTTGGATCGCCGGGCACCGGCAAGACCCTGCTGGCCAAAGCCATTGCCGGCGAGGCCAAGGCACCGTTTTTCAGCATATCCGGATCGGACTTTGTGGAAATGTTTGTGGGTGTCGGCGCATCACGGGTGCGAGACATGTTTGATCAGGCCAAAAAGCACTCGCCCTGCATCATATTTATTGACGAGATCGACGCCGTTGGTCGCCACCGGGGTGCCGGTCTGGGAGGCGGCCATGACGAACGCGAACAGACACTCAACCAGTTGCTGGTAGAAATGGACGGATTTGAAGGTGGCGAAGGAGTGATAGTAATAGCGGCCACCAACCGCCCGGACGTACTCGATCCCGCCCTGCTGCGACCGGGCCGGTTTGATCGGCAGGTTGTAGTACCGCTGCCCGATGTACGGGGTCGCGAACAGATACTCAAGGTCCATGCCCGCAAGGTCAACATACAGGAAAACACCCCCCTGCAACTGATTGCCCGCGGCACACCGGGTTTTTCCGGTGCTGATCTGGCCAATCTGGTCAATGAAGCGGCGCTGTTTGCGGCCAGAGCCGATAAAAAACAGGTTGATATGGAAGACTTCGAAAAAGCCAAGGACAAAATCATGATGGGAGCCGAACGCCGCTCCATGGTCATGTCGGAAGACGAAAAAAAGCTGACCGCCTACCACGAAGCCGGTCATGCCATTGTCGGGCGCAAGGTACCTGAGCACGACCCCGTCTATAAAGTCACCATCATTCCGCGTGGTCGCGCCCTGGGTGTCACCATGTTCCTGCCGGAAGAAGACCGCTACAGCCACTCCCGACAGCGACTGCTGTCATCGATATGCAGCCTGTTCGGTGGGCGCATAGCCGAACAGATCATATTTGGCGAAGATGCCGTCACAACCGGTGCCTCCAATGACATTGAGCGAGCCACCGACATAGCCCGCAACATGGTTACCAAATGGGGCCTGTCCGAAAAAATGGGGCCCCTGGCCTATGGCGAAGACGATGGCGAAGTCTTTTTGGGCCGCTCGGTCACACAGCACAAAAACATGTCAGACGACACGGCGCACGACATAGATAGAGAAATTCGCCGTATCATTGACGAAACCTACGCCAGAGCGGACACCATCCTGCGCGAAAACGAAGACAAACTGCACATCATGGCCGAAGCCCTGCTGAAATACGAAACCATAGACACCAGCCAGATTGATGAAATCATGCAGGGCAAAGAACCGGGCCCGCCGAAAGACTGGGCCGATGATACCCGGCCGCCGCAATCCGGCGAAGGTGATGACACACGGGCACAAAAACCCGATGTGGACTCACAGGACACCGGCAAACCGATTGGCGGGCCGGCAGGGCAACACTGAACCCGGCGGTGGGTGCTGACTGAACGGCATCCTGTACCGATGACAGCACCCGATGCCGGTTTCGACAGGCTGAACCTGCCCCGTCCCGGCGTGATGGGCATACTGAACATCACGCCGGACTCATTCTCCGACGGTGGACAATTTCTGCACCCGGACAGAGCGGTTGAACGGGCACTGGAAATGATAGAACAGGGCGCTGCCATCATAGACACAGGCGGCGAATCGACCCGCCCCGGAGCCGAAGCCGTATCCGTCCAGCAGGAAGCAGACCGCGTCCTGCCGGTTATAGAAACACTGGCTGGCGCAACAAAAACACCGATCTCCATAGACACCTCAAAGCCCGCCGTCATGCGCATGGCGGTCAGGGCCGGTGCCGCCATGATCAACGATGTACGGGCGCTTCGGGAACCGGAAGCCCTGCCGGCCTGTGCTGAGCTGAACGTACCGGTCTGCCTGATGCACATGCAGGGCCGGCCGCGCACCATGCAGCAATCACCGGCCTACCCGGACGGCATCATCAACGAAATCAACACCTTTTTCAGCGACCGTATTGAACAGGCAACCAAAGCCGGCATTGCACACCACAACATCTGCCTGGATCCCGGCTTTGGTTTTGGCAAAACCCTGCGGCACAACTACCAGCTACTGAATGGCTTACAGAGCCTGCTTCAGCACAAAGTCCCGATCATGGTCGGCATATCGCGCAAATCCATGATTGGCAGACTGCTCAACCTGCCGGTGCAACAAAGACTGCCGGGCAGCCTGTCTGCTGCCGTGATAGCCGTCATGCAGGGAGCCGATATAATACGGACACATGATGTAAAATCGACGGTGGAAGCACTGCAAATCATACACGCCATGCGCCGTGCGGACGACCCGCAGGGCTGGCAACAATAAAGGCACAACAGGAGGAACCACAACAATGAGCGACAAACAATACTTCGGTACAGACGGCATACGGGGCCCTGTAGGGGGAGATCGCATCAACCCGCAGTTTATAATGCACCTGGGCTGGGCGGCAGGCAAAGTAATGTCATCGGCAGGCTGCTCACAGGTCGTCATCGGCAAAGACACCCGCATATCGGGATACATGCTCGAGTCCGCACTGGAAGCCGGATTTTCGGCAGCCGGAGTCAATATCCTGCTGAGTGGTCCGGTACCCACACCGGCAGTGGCCTACCTGACACGCACCCTGCATGCCTGTGCCGGTGTTGTTATCAGCGCCTCCCACAACCACCACCAGGACAACGGCATCAAATTTTTTGACGGCGACGGCCACAAACTGTCCGACCGTGCCGAACTGTCCATGGAAGCCATGCTGGACCAGCCCATGCAGACCGTACAATCGGCCGCTCTGGGCAAAGCGCGTCGCATAGACAACGCCGATGCCCGCTACATCGAATTTTGCAAATCCAGCGTACCGACCACACTCAACCTGAAAAAACTGAAAATAGCCGTTGACTGTGCCAATGGAGCGGCCCATCGCATTGCCCCCAAGGTATTCAGCGAACTGGGAGCCGAAGTGCTGACGGTCGGTACCGAACCGGACGGACTCAACATCAACCTGCACTGCGGTGCCACCGATCTGCGGGCACTGCAGGAAAAGGTAACGACACAATCAGCCGACCTCGGCATCGCCCTGGACGGCGATGCCGACCGGGTCATCATGATCGACAGCGACGGCCACATCCTGGACGGAGACCGTCTGATATACATTATTGCGCAGGACCGCATCCGCACAAACACCATGACCGGCCCGATAGTCGGCACACAAATGAGCAACCTGGGGCTGGAACAGGCGATCAAGTCCCTCGGAGCCGACTTTATACGGGCCGGCGTAGGCGACCGTCTGGTCATGCGTCGCCTGCAACAGGACAACGGCATTCTGGGCGGCGAGCCATCGGGCCACATCATCTGCCTCGACAAAACCACCACAGGCGACGGCATCATTGCCGCCTTACAGGTACTGAAAGCCATGGTAGAACAACAGCAGACCTTGTCCGAACTGACCGAAGCCATGACCATCTACCCACAAACCACAATCAACGTCACGGCACCCAAAATCATGAACCCGGCCGACCTGACGGCCACCGAAACCCATGTCAGACAGGCGCAAAAGGCACTCAACGGCAATGCCCGCATACTGCTGCGCCCGTCCGGCACCGAACCACTCATTCGCATCATGGTAGAAGGCGACGATGCCGGACAGATACAGGCCGTCGCTGAAAAACTGGCCGGACAGGTAGCCGCCTCCTTGTAAAACCCTGCTGTCTGGCCACTTTTTCCATGCTCCTCTGTCATTCCTGCGAAAGCAGGAATCTTGTAAAACCCTGCTGTCTGGCCACTTTTTCCATG
>JAJDYQ010000053.1 GCA_022825085.1 Gammaproteobacteria bacterium | reverse complement strand
CCATATCAGTGTATAAATCATCGCTCATTCCAGATAGCAAAGATTTCGCTGCCGCTTCCGCCGCCTCCGGTCTGGCTCCATCAAGAGCTCTAATGATTCCATACAGATTTCCAGAGATTTTCTGAGAGTCTGCTATACGGTGCTGCTGCCATGCTTTCCAGCCATATACCCCCCCAAGGCCGACAATAATACCGATCACAATGGATAATCCATTTTCATGTATCCATCTTTTAATCTGCGCCAACTGTTCCTTTTCTGTATCCACATTATCCATATCATTCAACCTGCTGTTTGTTAATATTCAAAATTTCGGTTATTCGCCCGGCAAGCTGAGTATATGAAACCACCTCTTGCCGGGCGTCTGTTCGAAGAAACTTAATCACGATGCTCTGATCATGCAGCTCCTGTTCTCCAAGTACCAGAGCAATTACCGCACCGGACTTATCGGCCCGTCTAAATTGGCTTTTGAAACTTCCACCGCCACAGTTTACAATCATTCTAAGTCCCGGAATATCGTCACGTAATTTTTCAGATATTTGATGCAAGGGCATCTGGACAATATCACCAACACCAACAAAATAAACATGCGGGCGTTGTCTCATTTGTCTATCCGACAATATTTCGACCAATCTCTCAATACCCAAAGCAAATCCTGCAGCCGGCACCTGCCCTCCACCGAGCTGGCTAACCAACCCATCGTAACGCCCTCCTGCACAAACTGCTCCCTGAGCGCCCAAACTATCGGTAATCCATTCAAATACCGTATCGGAGTAATAGTCCAGCCCTCTCACCAACTTATCATCCGACACATATGAAACTCCTGCCATATCCAGTCGGTCACATAGACCCTGAAAATGTTGCCATGAAGGCTCATCCAGATATTCGGCAAGATGTGGGGCATCATTCACAATGGCCTGCATATCAGGGTTCTTGCTATCCAGCACCCTCAGAGGGTTCTTGCGGAACCGCTGCCTGCTGTCAGTATCCAGTTTTTCGATATGCCTCTCAAGGTAGGCCATCAGTGCTTCACGGTATCTGGCTCTGGACTCAAGGTTACCCAGAGAATTGACATGCAAGCGAACATCCTTAATACCAAGTTTCTGCCAAAAGCGATTCGTCATCGTGATCATTTCAGCATCGATATCCGGCCCCCTCAATCCAAAGACCTCGGCCCCAACCTGATGAAACTGGCGATAACGCCCTTTTTGTGGCCTTTCACGCCGAAACATAGGTCCTGCATACCAAAGACGCTGAATACCTTGGTTGATTAAACCACTTTGCAACGCTGCACGCACACAGCTGGCCGTGCCCTCAGGGCGCAAAGCCAGGCTGTCGCCATTACGGTCATCAAAAGTGTACATTTCTTTCTCAACAATATCGGTCACTTCTCCGATAGAGCGTTTAAACAGCGCTGTTCTTTCAACTACAGGGGTACGAATCTCCTGATAGCCATAGGCAAATAAAATATCAGTCAGTGATTTCTCTACATGCCGCCAGATATTCGAGTCAGTGGGCAAAACATCATTCATACCCCTGATAGCCTGTAACAAAGGAGCTGCCAAAATAATCCTGAGTATTAGTACATTAAAACAATATTAAGCCAGAGGCTGGCATGACCGGCACTACTCAACTTGATCACTCAGAGTCAGCCGGGCCACTTTATTGTGATAAGAGGTCAAGTCAACAGGCTTGCCTTTATACATCAGTTCTACATTTTCCGGCTTGCCCAGGACAATCTCAATCGGAGGAGAACCATTCAGTTCAATACGATGGCCATTGTCAAAAGTACCGGCACTCAGTTCACCATCGGCATCATCCACCTTAGCCCAGCTACCACCCTTGAATACCAGTACTACATCAGCCGTGGTTGCCGCAGTATCCCCGATGGACTGCGACTGACCTGTACGAGCTGCCAAATCATCGATCCTGGACAGGCTGAAATCAGGCTCCTGAACCGAAATATCCTGCTGAGAATCACTGACCGTTGCAATGGGATCATCAATCAGTAAGACCTCCGACGCATCTACAGCATCATCCTGTGAAACAGCTATCGGTTCTTCCGAATTCTTGGCGACTGTTTCCGTCACGGCATTGCTCTCTATGACTTGGGCTTCCACGTTATCCTTTTTCAGGCTTGTCGATACCTTTTCAGATTGCTCCTGTTGAAACGGTACTATCCGATCTATAAGATGAAAGGAGTTTTCAACAAGCCATAAACCAACAACGATCACCAAAAAAACGAAGAGTCCGCTACTGATACATTTAATCCAGCCATCCTCACCACATGAATCGGATGATGCCGTATTAGTTGATCGGAGAGGAGAATTGAGATCAAAACGTTGATCGAATGGTTTCAGTATAGACCGGGGGACATCGAGCAGCTTTGCATAGGATAAAATATAGCCCCTGATATAGGCCGGTTCCGGCAAATCAGTATAATCATTTGACTCCAGAGCCATTATCACATGCGCCCCAAGATTCAGGCGACCAGCAATATCTTCGACTTTAAGCCCTCTCAGCTCACGGGCTTTTTTCAGTTCAGGGCCGGGTAAGCCAGTTTCATGCTCTCTGGCGGTCTGCTCATTGTCCGTTTCAGCACTCATTTGGGGGCTATATCTCTAAGCAGCAACCTGGTTTCCTTCGAGTTGGGAAAGCGTGATTTGAGACGCACTGCATAGTTCGTAGAAGCTTCTTTATCACCCATATTTTTTTCGATCTGGTATCCGGCCCACAAGGTAGCGGCACTATGTTTAGCCAAGGCTGTATAGCGCTGTATGTAATCCTTACCTTGTAGATATTTAGATTGATTCAAGCTGACCTGAATCATGCCGGACAGCGCAGGAACCCATTTCGGATTCTTTTCCAGTGCCTGAAGGAAATAATCTTCCGCCATAGTGCCCTGATCAATCCACAATGCGCATCGACCAGCATTAGTCAATGGCAGGTAGGGTGTTTTATAGAGCGGATTTTTAGCCGCGATATCAAGCTGCCTGATGCCTTCCAGCTCACTACCATGCTGGCACAGGAATTGCCCATAGTTATTCCGCAGCTTGGGATCATTTGAGTCCAGCCTAATGGAACGCTCATAGTGCTGCTTAGCTAGTTCACTCTCGCCCATTTTTTCATAAAGCGCTGC
This sequence comes from Gammaproteobacteria bacterium, assembly GCA_022825085.1. Classification (GTDB taxonomy): domain Bacteria; phylum Pseudomonadota; class Gammaproteobacteria; order JAJDYQ01; family JAJDYQ01; genus JAJDYQ01. Next base: position 2,774 of record JAJDYQ010000053.1, on the reverse strand, counting down.
AATTGTATTATGTGCAAGCGCAAACTCAGGACTTTGTACCAGGGCCTTCTTCAGTTTTTCCAGAGCCACTCCCAGATCCCCTCTGTTCATATATTCAATACCCAGCTGAACATTCTTGTAAGCAGGAGAATCAATATAACTCTCGAAGGGTTGTTCATTAGCAAATCTGGATCCTGAAGATTGCCCCCCAACCTGACAACCTGTTGCAGCCATCAGCGAGATTAAAAACAGAACAACAGGTGAGCATCTCATGATGCAGCGACCTGAATTTTATCCATAGGGATGGCCCGCATGGCAGATCGCGTCAAGCGATTCTGAATCTTGCCAGCCAATTGACCACAGGCGGCATCAATATCCTGTCCGCGGGCTTCACGTATGGTGACCACCCGTCCAGATGCCTGCAAAATATCCCTGAATCGGTGAATGGTATGGTTATTCGAGCAACGATAAGAGGTATCCTTGAAAGTGTTGAACGGAATTAAATTGATTTTTGCAGGCAACCCCCTTAATATCTTGATTAATTTCTGCGCATGTTGAAGCTGATCATTCATGCCTTCAAGCATAACATACTCCATAGTAACTTCACGGCGAGAACCGGAATCAGTGTATTTTTTACATGCTGCGAGCAGCTCATTAATCGGAAATCTGCGATTAAGCGGGACTAGCTTATTTCTCAGTTCATCGTTCGGTGCGTGCAGGGAAACGGCAAGGTTAACATCACAGTCATCCGCCAGTTTGAGAATATGAGGCACGACACCAGCAGTGCTCAGTGTAACACGACGACTCGACAGGCCATAGGCAAAATCATCCATAAAGAGCCTGAGTGCCGGTAATACATTACGATAGTTATAAAGCGGTTCCCCCATGCCCATCATGACAACATTACTGATAGCTCTGTCGCTGCGAACAAAGCCGGACAAAAAATAGTTTGCCATCCAGAGCTGGGCAACAATTTCAGCCGTTGTCAAGTTACGGTTAAAGCCCTGTTGTGCTGTCGCACAAAACGTACAATCAAGGATGCAGCCAACCTGAGAAGAGATGCAAAGTGTACCGCGACTGCTCGTGGGGATAAATACTGTTTCAATAACATTACCATCATGGAGGCGAAACAACCACTTACGTGTGCCGTCTTTCGAGAGTGCATTACAGATCATTTCAGGAAATGCAACTTCCGCATGTTCCCTGAGCCAGCCACGAAGGGACTTGCCGATATTCGTCATTTTGTCGAAATCAACTACTCCAAACTGATGAATCCACTGACTGATCTGGTCAGCACGAAAACGTTTCTCGCCATGGCGGGTAAAAAATACCGCCAGCGCCTCCCGGTCAAGGTTCAGTAGATTGGTTTTTTCGGTCATTGCCCTTCGCAGTTATCGGGTACGTTCACAAATACCGTCTTCACCGAAAAAAAACCTGATTTCTTCTATCGCCGTTTCAGAGGCATCGGAACCATGGACCGCATTTTCATCAACAGTTGAGGCAAAATCAGCCCGAATGGTGCCAGATTCGGCTTCCTGAGGATTGGTTGCTCCCATCAACTCACGATTTTTCCTGATTGCATTCTCGCCTTCGAGCACCTGTACCATGACCGGCCCCGAAGTCATAAACTCAACCAAATCCTTAAAGAAAGGACGATCCCTGTGGACAGCATAGAAATTTTCAGCTTGCTCACGTGTTAAATGAAGCATTTTGGACGCAACAATACGCAGCCCTCCGCTCTCAAAACGGGAATAAATCTGCCCAATAACGTTTCTGGCAACTGCATCAGGCTTAATAATGGAAAAGGTACGCTCTACCGCCATGAGAAACTCCAAAATACAAGGGTAATATGGCAAAATCCGCACAATCAGGCGGATTTGCATGAAAAGCTGTATTGTACAGGTGCCTGAAAGCTCAGGCAATTAAAGAGGGGTATCAGGCAGCATACTCATGGCTGGCTGGGAATACAAACAGGTGCGATACAAAGCAAATGCTTACAATAAGATAATATTGCTCTGAAAATCGATATTTGGAGAAGAAAGACGAGGGTTTGTCTAAACGACAAAGCTTTCACCGCAACCACATTCCGCCTTGGCATTCGGGTTGCTGAACTTAAATGCCTCGTTCAATCCCTCTCGGCCATAGTCAATTTCGGTACCATCAAGAAAAGACATATATTCATCACCAATGACAACTCTTGCGCCATGCGCCTCAAATACCTGATCAGCATCTGTAGCTTCATCGGCGTAATCAATCGTGTACATATATCCTGAACATCCAGATGTTTTCACACCAATGCGGAGGCCAATACCTCTACCTCTGGAGGCCAGAGTATCCTTGATACGGCTTGCAGCAGCCTTTGTAATCACAATTGCCATAAAAACTCCTCTCATCCAAGTGCAAAGCAACATGACTATCCGCCATCGATAGCATTGTTTCTTACTATACCAGTAGAAAATGTGGTCACTCTGCCATATTGCAAGCCATATCCAGCGTGGCAATAATAGCATGATAACGGACCTTTACTACCACTTTGACGACAATTAACCCATAATGCGCTAAAACAATCAACCCCTGCAACAGGGCGGTTGGAGGAAGCCTGTCCAGATCAAGCCAGATTGTCTTGATCTTTATCACTTTTTTTATTCTCTGGCGAGCCGGCATCATCAAGTGAGGCAAGCTCGCAGGGCTTCAGAGGTGGCATTGTACTGTTTTCAGTAGTACCTGTTTCCTTGAGAATATCGCCGATCTGTGTTACCCGCTCGTCAAGCATATGGATATGATCAATCATCTTA
>JAJDYQ010000008.1 GCA_022825085.1 Gammaproteobacteria bacterium | reverse complement strand
ACGACCCGTTATATCACAAAAGAACCTGCTCACCACCTACAATCCAGCTTCGGCGATATGACCAATCCCCACGGTTATATCACAAAAGAACCTGCTCACCACCTACAATTATCGCATCCAAGGATTGGCCAAAGATTGTGTTATATCACAAAAGAACCTGCTCACCACCTACAATCCCGGTTGCGTGATTTGATCTCGCACTTTTAGTTATATCACAAAAGAACCTGCTCACCACCTACAATGGTGCTTTTGCTGGATGGAATTACTATCAGGTTATATCACAAAAGAACCTGCTCACCACCTACAATACGGTACTCAGGATGGCGCTCCTGGTTCTCAGTTATATCACAAAAGAACCTGCTCACCACCTACAATGTTGGCATTGGCCGCTGGGCAATCCGTTACGTTATATCACAAAAGAACCTGCTCGCCACCTATTGAAATAGACTCCAGCATCTCTACTCAATCATCAATACTTATTCCGGATATATTGTCCTTCCAGTAATCCACCCACATGGCAGTTGAACCGGCAACGGCGGCAGGCATGGTTATGAAGTTAATGATGGGGATCATGGTTGCGGCCATGGTTGTTGCGCCAAATCCCAGGGCGAAAAACCGGTTGCTTTTTAACGCTTGTCTCTGGTCGGGAAAGCGAATGGAGTGATTGCCCATCGGGTAGTCGTTGTATTCAATCACCAGCATCCAGGCGCTGAATATAAACCAGAGAAGGCCGGCAACGATATTCAGGGCCGGTATAATAAACAGCATCAGTAGCGGTATGGCGCGGATTAAAAAATAAAGTAGTTTTCTCAGTTCGGATAGAAGTGATGGGCCGATATCCTTGACTATATATAGCGCACTGCTATTTCCACTATGTTGAGAGCCCGTCAGGTGAGCTTCAATTTGGTCTGCCAGAAGACTGTTAAAAGGGGCTGCGATCAGGTTTGCCAATAGGGCAAAGGTATAAAACATGATAGCCAGCATGACAAGAATGGCCAGCGGTATGAGTATCCATTTCAACCACTCGGCGAGGTCGGCCAGCCATTGCAGACTTGCCGGGGTATTCTCGCTGATGAATTGTTCGAGTTCATCAATCTGTGCATCCACCCAGTAGATGCCAAACCAGATTGCCAGTGAAAACAGGATGATGTTAATACTCAAAGGGATTATGACAAAGCGCCGCAGGCCGGGAGTATTGATCAGGCTGATACCGCGCAGAAAGTATTGAGCGCCGGCGAGGAATCCTGGTTTTTTCATTGGTTAACCCTGATTGAATGATTGGAGCTCGAACTGCCGGTATGGTGCCATCAAAATATTTTGCATGCTTTTTCAAGGGAGCTCGATTTTTTCAGGCATGAGCCAATCGGGTTCACGATGCTGGGCAACGACTGTTGTATAAACTCCGCCGCGTACATTGAATATGGCTGTCAGGCGCATAAACCGGGGCTTTGTTGCAATAACCAGATCGTTGAGGATTTCGTTGGTTACTGCTTCATGGAATGCGCCTTCATCGCGGAATGACCAGATATACAGCTTCAGGGATTTCAGTTCCACGCAGAGCTGGTCGGGTACATACTCCAGTTTTAATGTGGCGAAGTCCGGTTGCCCGGTCCGAGGGCACAGGCAGGTAAATTCGGGAATATCGATTCGTATGGTGTAGTCCCGCTCCGGGTTGGGATTCTCAAACGTTTCAAGTTTCTTGCTGGATTGTGTGCTCATAATTCAAATATCCTGAGTTCTTCATCGACAAAGGCAGACGAAAATAATACCATCTGCCGCTTTGTTAGTTGAAATGAAAGTCAGTGCGTCTCAGGAAGATTAAACTCGTTGGTTTTAAGTCATTCGTTGATCCTACCAGTATCACTTTTCCCGGCAATCTCATGGGTATTGTCGGTCCGAACGGTTGCGGAAAATCCAATGTCATTGATGCGGTGAAATGGGTAATGGGTGAGGCTTCTGCCAAAAGCTTGCGTGGTGAGACCATGGCAGATGTTATTTTCAGCGGCTCCACCAGTCGTAAGCCGGTGGGTGCGGCATCTGTTGAGCTGGTGTTTGATAATCGAGAGGGCAAGCTCGGTGGGCAGTATGCCGGTTTTAGTGATATTTCTGTTAAGCGCACGGTGTCACGGGACGGTTCTTCCGAGTATGGACTGAATGGTGCGCGGTGCCGACGGCGCGATATTACCGATGTTTTTCTGGGAACCGGTCTGGGTGCTCGCAGCTATGCGATTATTGAACAGGGGATGGTATCCAAACTTATTGAGGCCAAGCCTGAAGAGCTGCGTACTTATCTTGAGGAAGCAGCGGGTATTTCCCGATACAAGGAGCGGCGCCGGGAAACCGAAAATCGCATCCGACATACACGGGAAAATCTGGAACGACTAACTGATCTGAGAGAAGAACTGGAAAAGCAGCTTAATCACCTGAAACACCAGTCCGTGGCTGCCGGGAAATACAAGGCACTCAAGCAGGATGAGCGTCAATACAAGGCGGAATTACTGGCGTTGCGCTGGAAGAGGCTTGATGAGCAGGCAACAGAACATGAGCGGGCTATCCATGAGAAAGAGAACGCTTATGAAAGTGCCGTGGCCGGGCAGCGAGAGCTGGAAGCCCGGATAGAAAAAACCCGGCTGAAACATGGTGAGGCAGGTGAAATTATGAATGCCGTACAGGCCCGCTTTTACCAGCATGGTTCGGAAATTACCCGTCTTGAAGCAGCCATCAAGCATGCCCATGAAACCCGGCAGCAGCAGCAGGACGAGCTGGAAAGGCTGGCAAGGCAGCTCCAGGATATTGTAAGCCATCTTGGACAGGACAAAGAAAAATTGCAGGCAATGGAGGAGCAGTTGGAGGTCAGCGAGCCGCAGTTGCAACAGGTCAGACAGGAGCAGGAGGTTTTCCGTGAGTCATTAAGCGAAGCAGAAGCTGCCATGCAGAACTGGCAGCAACAATGGGAAAGTAATCAGAAAGACCTGTCGATGGCGAACCAGTCCATACAAGTTGAGAGCACCCGTATCGATCATATGAAGCGCCACATTGAGCAGCTCAACGAGCGCCTGCAGACAGTCCGGAAAGAACAGTCCAGTTTGGGGGAGCAGTCACTGGATCAAGAATTACAGTCACTGCAAGCCCGGCAGGGTGAGCTGGTTACCCGTGAGGCGGAGCTGCAGACAGCCCTGCAAACCTGTCTTGAGGCAATGTCAGGGCAACGATCTGTGAACAGTGAGCTGGCGGCTCGGCAGGATGATTTGCGTGAATCCCTGCAGCGCACCTGTGCTGAACTTGCGACATTGCAATCCGTACAAAAGGCAGCCTATGGGGGAGAGAATGAGCATGTTGCGGCCTGGATTGATATGCAAAAACTCTCTGATGCGCCGCGACTTGCACAGCATTTGCAGGTTGAAGAAGGTTGGGAAAGGGCGGTTGAAGCGGTACTGGGTCAGCATCTCGAGGCAATCAGTATCGCCGATGATACTGAGTACTCAAAGCATCTGCATCAACTTGAGGAGGGTCGTATCAGCCTGATAAAGCAACAAACCCTGGCGGATAAAAATGACGATAGCCGGCTTCTGGCCAGCAAAATTATTCAGTCTGGTGGTGATCTGAGTGGTTTGCTGCATAACATTTATATCGCCGATAATTTGGCCGATGCTCTGGCCATGCGAGCTGAACTTCCTGAGGGTGCCAGTGTGGTGACACGAGACGGTATATGTCTTGGTCAAAGCTGGACTCGGATATCGGTAGGGCATGACAAAGAGGGTATTCTTGAGCGGGAACAACGTATCAAGTATCTTGGGCAGGAGCGGATAAAGCAGGAGCGGGAACTCACCACAGCGACCGACAGCTTACGGCAGGGTCGTGAGATCTACACATCCCATGAACATCAGCGTGATCAAATTCAAGGCGATATCAACAGCCTGAATCGTCAACTGGCCGAATGCAATGCGGAAATCAACAGCCGTGAAAATGTACTGCGGCAACTGGCGGAACGGGCGCAGCGACTTGTCGAAGAAATTGGCAGGATTGAAGATCAGATCGTGGCAGAGGGACAGGACTTAAAGATAACAGAGGAAAAGCTTGAGTCATCCCGGCTAAACCTCCGTCTGTGTGAAGAAAAAAGAGAGACCCTGAATGGTGAGCGCGAATTGTTCGAGGCTGATTTACAGTGTAAGCGTGATCAGTCTCAGGCTGTAGGCGATCAGGCGCATAAGATTGAAATGCAGATTGGGTCGTTGCGCAGCCAGCAGAGTTCTATGCAACACCATCGTAAACGTATGCTGGACCAGCAGCATCGTCTTGAGCAACAAAGTGTTCAGCTACAGAGTTCCATGAGCAGCGAGGACACGCCCATGGAAGAAATGAAAGCACAACGGGACCAGTTACTGGAGCAGCGCCAGGTGATTGAAACTGAACTGACCGGGGCCAGGCATAATCAGGAAGAAATCGGCCATCAAATGAGCGAACTGGAAAGCGGGCGTCATCAGGCTGAACAGCTTGTGCAGGATCGTCTGGTGCAGGTTGAGAAAGCTCGTATGACATGTCAGGAAGTCAGGGTAAGGTGTGAGGGAATTGCCGAACAGTTGGCGGAATCTGATCATGCTGTCGAAGCTATTCTACAGAAGCTGGAGCCGACGGCTTCGGAAAGTGACTGGTCAAAGCAGCTCGAACAAATTGAAAAGCAAATAGCCCGATTGGGCCCGATCAACCTTGCTGCTATCGACGAATATAAAGCGGCTTCTGAACGTAAGGAATATCTGGATAAACAAAACGATGATCTTGTCGAAGCCCTGCAAACACTGGAAAGCGCGATGCGCAAGATTGATCGGGAAACCCGGACCCGCTTCAAGGATACTTTTGATCGCGTGAACGTCAATATGAAGGCAATGTTCCCGCGTCTTTTTGGAGGTGGTCATGGGTATCTGGAATTGACAGGAGAAGAGTTGCTGGAAACAGGCGTCGCGGTTATGGCACGACCGCCGGGAAAACGAAACAGCAGTATCCACTTGTTGTCCGGTGGGGAAAAAACCATGGCCGCTATTGCATTGCTGTTTTCACTGTTTCAACTGAATCCAGCTCCATTTTGTATGCTGGATGAGATCGATGCACCGCTTGACGATGCGAATGTGGTGCGGTTCTGTGAAGTGGTCAGTGAAATGTCATCTGATGTACAGTTTATTGTTGTAACACACAGCAAAATGACCATGGAGATGACGAAACAGTTAATGGGTGTCACCATGCAGGAAGCTGGTGTGTCTCGGTTGGTGTCCGTCGATATTGATGAAGCTATGCTGATGGCATCATAGCAATGTGATAGACCGACTACTCAGGTTGCATGGTATGGAATCTTTCCGCCTTTTATTAATAGCTACAGGTGTTCTTCTGATTGCAGGGATATACGGGCTTTATCGGCTGGAAAAGCGTTTCCCTCACTGGTTTGGTAAGCAGGTTGAAGAGGAAGCCGATGATGAGCATGCTATATCAGAGGACGAAGTTATCTATATCAATATCAAGAGCAGAGAAGGCTTGATAAGTGGTCCGGATCTTGTGCGGGTTATGGAAAAGTACCATCTCAAATATGGTGAAATGGATATTTTTCATCGTCTGACGGAAGGCAGCAGACAGCCGCTTTTCAGCGTGGCCAATATGGTAGAGCCAGGCAGCTTTGATCTGGAGAAGTTAATGACATTTGAAACCCCGGGTATTACCATGTTTTTACAGCTTCCGCGTACCTTTGATGCTCTTCATGCACTGGATGAGATGTGGCTTGCCGCACAGAATGTTTCCAGAGAGTTGGATGCGATATTGCTGGACAGAAATCGCCAGCCTCTTTCTTCCCAGAAGCAGCAAAGTATGCGCGATGAGGTTCTGGAATATATGCGCCAGATTGCGCTGCAGGAAAAGATCAGCGAATACCATTGACACTGCTGCCTGATCCACTTTGGACATGATGAATGCTCAGGTTGTTTCGCAGTTAATCTCTGTATTCGGCAGCAAGCAATGTATTGTGCAGTAAGCAGGCTATGGTCATAGGGCCTACGCCGCCTGGTACGGGCGTAATGTAACCGGCGTTCTTACGTGCTGCCTGGAAATCAACATCACCGGTTAAAGAACCATTTTGCAGGCGACTGATGCCAACATCAATGACGATGGCACCTGGTTTAATCCAATCGCCTTGAATAAAGTCAGGTCTGCCAATGGCGGCGACAACAATATCCGCCGAGTGAATCTGTCCGGCGAGATCTTTAGTTCGGCTGTGGCAGATTGTAGGCGTACAGTCTTTGGCCAGCAATTCCAGCATCATCGGGCGCCCGACAATATTTGAGCGGCCCACGATAACAGCATCCATGCCAGACAGATTAATACCTGTAAATTCCATTAGTCTGATGATGCCTTGAGGTGTACAGGGGCGATAGATTGGCTTGCCGGTGGCCAGCCGGCCAATATTGTACGGATGAAAGCCATCCACATCCTTATCGGGAGCAATTGCTTCAATAATTTTATCGGTATCAATGTGCGGAGGCAGCGGGAGCTGGACAAGGATACCGTCCACCTGGTTGTCCTTGTTTAATTGTGTGACTAAATCGAGCAGCTCGGCCTCGGTGATGGCAGCGGGCTTTTTGAACTCAAATGACTTAATGCCGACCTCCTCACATGCCAGCTTTTTATGACGTACATAGATCTGTGAAGCAGGGTTATTTCCGGCCAGTATGACAGCCAAGCCGGGGCGCCGCTGCTGTCGGGACAGTCTTGCTCCCACTTTCTCCCGGATGCTTTCGATTAGCTTATCGGCAACGGCTTTCCCATCAATTATTTGCGCACTCATATAGCCGTATCATCCGGTGAAAAGCAGCCATTCTGCCATGATTGACCCGGCCTCTCAAGGATGGAAAACCCACCTTGCTGTAAGGAGGCTGGCCCGGCTTAGCGTGGATGCAGGGATAACACCCATGATGCCATGTCCGTTGCAGGCACGCAGCCACCGGGCGGTCAGAATATCAGTGCCTACGCCACTTTTTCGTTATCGCCAAACTGCTCTTCTTCGGTCGAACCTGTCAAGGCGGTAACCGACGAAGTACCGCCCTGAATGACGGTGGTTACATCATCGAAGTAGCCTGCGCCGACTTCCTGCTGGTGGGATACAAAGGTGTAGCCCTGTTCGCGGGCGGCAAACTCAGGTTCCTGCACCATTTCGGTGTAGTGCTTCATACCTTCACCACGCGCATAGGAATGTGCGAACCGGAAGGTGTTGTACCAGTTGACATGAATGCCTGCCAGAGTGATGAACTGGTATTTGTAACCCAGGGCGGATAAGTCTTCCTGAAAAGTAGCAATCTGGGCTTCGGACAGGTTGGCTTTCCAGTTAAAGGAAGGAGAGCAGTTGTAGGCCAGCAGTTGCCCCGGATTTTCGGCCTGTACGGCCTGGGCAAACTCGCGTGCAAAGCCAATATCCGGTTTGCCTGTTTCACACCAGACAAGGTCGGCATAGGGCGCATAAGCTACGCCACGACTGATGGACTGTTCCAGACCATTTTTGACGTGATAAAAGCCTTCAGAGGTGCGTTTCCCGGTCAGGAACGCCTTATCATTATCGTCTATATCCGAGGTCAGCAGACTGGCCGCTTCTGCATCCGTGCGAGCCAGAATGATGGTGGGTATCCCCATAATATCGGCTGCAAAACGCGCCGAGATCAACTTCTGAACAGCTTCAGAGGTTGGAACCAGTACCTTGCCGCCCATATGTCCGCATTTTTTGACGGCGGCGAGTTGGTCTTCAAAGTGGACGCCGGAAGCACCGGCAGCAATCATGTTTTTCATCAATTCAAAAGCGTTGAGTACACCACCAAAACCGGCTTCCGCATCTGCCACAATCGGCAGGAAATAATCAACATAGCCCTTGTCTCCCGGGCCAGTGCCGCGGCACCATTGAATTTCATCGGCGCGCTTGAATGTATTATTGATACGACGAACCATGGCCGGAACCGAGTCATATGCGTACAAAGACTGGTCCGGGTACATTGTTTCGGAAGTATTGCCGTCGGCAGCAACCTGCCAACCAGACAAATAAACGGCCTCCAGCCCGGCCTTGGCCTGCTGCATGGCCTGGCCGGCACTGATCGCGCCGAATGCGTTGATATAGCCTTTTATGGCACCGCCGTTGATGAGCTCCCAAAGCTTTTCTGCGCCGCGCCTGGCAATAGTATGTTCAGGTTGAATAGAACCGCGCAGGCGTACAACATCCTCGGCACTGTAGCGACGATTGACATTCGCCCACCGGGGATTGGTATCCCAGTCCTGCTGTAATTCCTTGATTTGCTGCTGACGTGATTTCATGGCCACATAGTCTCCGTTGTTTGTAATAGCAGGTTATTCATTGCTGCTTTTAAGTATTGAATAGCAAAGTATGGAGTAGGGCATTATATTGATAAAATTTCATATTTTAATTATCTAAATTGCTTGGTTTAATACTGAAGGAAAGGGAATTCGATGCCGGCTTCGCTTTATGCTGCCTCCTGCAATGACTTTCATAGTGGACTGGCATGGCATAATTTTTTTATGGGCACATAAACCAATTTCAATCGGGGAATTTGGATTTATACTTTCATTATCATGTAGTTAGCGTTTTTTTATTATAAATGGCATTGAAACTGATCCTGACGACTCATAATGGCTAATAGTGTTTATCGGTAAATTAAATTATGAAATTTCTCTGACTTGGCGCACAATCTTCCCACCATTGAGAAGTGTCGGAGGGTATTGTGCCGGTCGATACATTATTAGCCGCTGCGGTAGAATTACTTGTTTTGGGTATGGGGGGCGTTTTTGTTATTCTCGGCCTGCTCATCGGGTGTATGGTCTTACTGAACCACTTTGCACCAAAAGAGGAGCCGCCCGCCACTATGCCTGATACCGGTCCAGAGGTTCCTTTAGTTGCCGCGATTCAGTGTGCAATACATCAGTATAGAACCAGACGCCCGGTTCATTAATATAGCGATCCGCTTCGTCCTTTAATTAAGATGTGTCTTTATCTTTACCATGATGAATAAATCACTGCAAATTACGGATGTCGTTCTGCGTGATGCCCATCAATCATTGTTCGCTACCCGTCTTCGTATTGAGGACATGCTGCCAATCGCCGAAAAGCTCGACAAGGTTGGTTATTGGTCGTTGGAAACCTGGGGAGGGGCGACCTTTGATGCCTGTATTCGTTTTCTTGGTGAAGATCCATGGGAGCGTCTGCGCCAGTTAAAGGCGGCCATGCCTAATACCCGGCAGCAGATGTTATTGCGAGGTCAAAATGCGCTTGGCTATCGGCATTATGCAGATGATGTGATTGAAAGGTTTGTCGAGCGTGCCGCTGAAAATGGTATGGATGTGTTTCGTATTTTTGATGCCATGAACGATGTGCGCAATCTGGAAACGGCTGTCAAATCGACTATCCGTGTTGGCCGTCATGCTCAGGGTACAATCTGCTATACCGATAGCCCGGTCCACACCATGGACACCTGGATGGATATGGCCAGACATCTGGAAGATATGGGCTGCCATTCCATTGCCATTAAAGACATGGCTGGCCTGTTAAAGCCCTATACAGCTTATGAGCTGGTTTCCAGACTGAAGGAAACGACCGATCTATCGATTTCATTACACAGCCATGCCACTACCGGCATGTCAACGACAACGCTGTTGAAGGCAGCCGAAGCTGGTCTGGATGTTGCTGATACATCTATTTCCTCCATGAGTCTGACGTATGGTCACTCACCGACCGAGTCCATGGTTGCCATGTTGGACGGGACAGAGCGCGATACCGGTCTGGATATTAATTTACTGGAGGAGATCGCGATTTATTTCCGTGAGGTGCGTAAAAAATATGCGGCGTTTGAGGGCACATTAAAAGGCGTTGACCCACGTATTCTGATCGCTCAGGTACCTGGTGGTATGCTGACCAATATGGAAAATCAGCTGCGTGAGCAGAACGCCCTCGATCAGATGGACGAGGTGCTGGCGGAAATTCCAGCGGTGCGCAAGGACCTTGGCTATATTCCACTGGTCACGCCGACCTCACAGATTGTGGGTACACAATCGGTAATCAATGTACTGTCAGGCGAGCGTTATAAGACCATATCGAGAGAAACTGCCGGCATACTCAAAGGTGAATATGGTGCTTCACCGGCCGCAGTCAATAAGGAGCTGCAAAAACGAGTGCTGGAGGGAGGCGAACCGATCACCTGCCGTCCGGCTGATATGCTTGATAATGAAATGGATGCTCTAACCGCCGAGCTGAAGCAACTGGCAGATGATGAAGGGTTTGAGCTGAGTGATAATGTGGTGGATGATGTTTTGATTTATGCTCAATTTCCCGAGGTCGGCCTGAAGTTTCTCAAGAATCGTGGCAATGCGGATGCGTTTGAACCGGTTCCGACCATGGAGTCTGATCAGGCCGGATCAGCCCAGACTGCTGCCGCTGCGAATAGCAATGCTTCCGAAAACTACCGTGTCAATGTTGATGGCCGGATTTACAGCGTTCAGGTTGAACCTTCGACCGGTGAGGTTATGACGGCTGCTCCGGCGGCACCTGCTGCCGTTTCCGCCACTCCCGTCCCTGCCGCCACAGTTGCGATTGATCCCGCCCATGCCGGTGAAATTGTGACGGCTCCACTTGCTGGCAGTGTGATAGATATCCCGGTGCAGTCTGGCGATCAGGTATCTGCCGGTCAGGTTGTTATCGTGATCGAGGCCATGAAGATGGAAACCCAGATTCGCTGCTCAAGCGACGGTCATGTCGCCAATATCAATGTGAATAAAGGTGATAGTGTTCGGGTCGATCAGGATCTACTCAGTATTCTGTAGATTCGAATCATGAAAGATGGCTTGCTGGAACTGTGGTTTTCCACGGGTATCGCTAACTTCCAGTCCGGTGAAATCATTATGATGGTCATCTGTGGGTCGCTGATCTATCTGGCTATTGTTAAAAATTTTGAACCTCTGCTTCTTATTCCGATCGGTTTCGGCGGTATTCTGGCCAATATTCCTCTGGCAGGTATCAGTGGCGCAGACGGACTGCTTGGTTTGCTTTACGATGCCGGCATCAAAACCGGCTTATTCCCGCTGTTGATCTTTATGGGTGTTGGTGCCATGACTGACTTCGGGCCGCTGTTGGCCAGACCCAGTCTGGCTATCCTTGGAGCCGCCGCGCAGTTTGGTATTTTCATCACCCTGATCGGTGCGATTCTTATGAATTATGTGCCGGGGATCGAGTTCAGTCTGGCAGACGCATCGGCTATTGCTATCATTGGAGGGGCTGACGGGCCGACAGCTATCTTTCTGGCTTCACGGCTGGCGCCTGATCTACTCGGTGCCATTGCGGTCGCGGCCTATTCCTACATGGCACTGGTTCCGCTGATTCAGCCGCCGATTATGAAGCTGCTGACAACCGAAGCGGAGCGCAAAGTAGTGATGACTCAGCTACGTCCGATCAGCCGCTATGAAAGGATCATATTTCCTTTTCTGTTAATTGGATTAGCAATTATTTTTCTGCCTACAGCAACGCCTTTGATCGGTATGCTGGCTTTTGGTAACTTACTCAAGGAGTCCGGGGTGGTTGACCGCCTGAGCAGTACCGCACAAAATGAACTGATTAATATTGTGACCATATTTCTGGGGCTTTCCGTTGGTGGCAGACTTTCTGCTGATAAATTTCTTAATACCGAAACTCTCGGTATTCTGGCGCTGGGTATTATTGCTTTTGCCATCGGCACGGCCGCCGGTGTGATCATGGGCAAAATTATGTGCCGCATGACGGGTGGACAGGTTAATCCGCTGATCGGTGCCGCTGGTGTATCGGCTGTTCCTATGGCTGCCCGTGTCGCGAATAAGGTGGGCCAGGAGGCCAACCCACAAAATTTTCTGTTGATGCAAGCCATGGGGCCCAATGTTGCGGGTGTTATCGGCTCTGCTGTCGCAGCAGGCATACTGCTGGCAATCGTTGGGTGAACTGGTGATGGACAATACTCCTCTCATTCCGGTCAGTGAATATTTCAACTTCAGGTTGGGTGAAGGCGGTAAACCCTTTCTGGAAGTCAAGCTGCGTGGTCTGGCTTTATTGCGCCTTGCTGCAACGAATAAAGGCACGGCTTTTACGAAAGAAGAGCGTACTGCCCTTGGTCTTGACGGACTGCTGCCACCGAGGGTAACCACCCTGCAACATCAGGTGGAGCGGATGTATCGTAATTACCTGCGACAACCGGATGATATTTCCAAGTATCAGTTTCTTCGCAGTGTGCAGGAGCGTTCGGAGTTCACTTTTTATGCTCTGCTCGCCGATCATCTCGATGAGATGATGCCCATTATTTACACCCCAACCGTTGGTAAGGCAGTGCAGCAATACAGCTCGCTTTACCAAAGCCCAAGAGGAGTCACCATTTCCTCTGAGAATGCGCACCGCGCCGAGCAGGTCATCAATAACTACCCCTGGGGTGATGTCAGAATGATCGTTGTTACGGACTCCTCGGCTATTCTGGGGATCGGAGATCAAGGTCATGGTGGTCTGGCAATCTGTATCGGTAAGCTGGCGCTTTACACCGCCGGGGGAGGTGTAAGCCCGTTCCATACCATGCCGGTGAACCTGGATGTCGGTACAAACCGTAAAGAACTGCTCGATGATCCATTTTATCTGGGTGTACAGCAGCCCCGTTTGCGTGGTGAGAAGTATTTCGAGCTGATAGATAATTTTGTGGAAGCCGTTTATGAGCGCTGGCCAAAGGCCATCATCCAGTGGGAGGATTTTGCCAAGAATATTGCTTTTGAGGTGCTGGAACGCTACCGCAACAGGATCCCCTGCTTTAATGATGATATTCAGGGTACCGGTGCGGTTGTACTGGCCGGTTTATTATCGGCCTGCCATAAAAAGGGTGAACGCTTACGTGACCAGCGAGTGGTGGTTTCAGGTGCAGGTGCCGGCGGTTCCGGTGTTGCTGCGGCTATTCGTGACGGTATGGTAAAAGAAGGGCTGACCGAGGAAGAGGCCCGCCGCCGACTGTTTGTCCTGGATGCGCACGGGCTGGTTATGGAAGGCATCACTACTGACGAATACAAGGTATCCATATCGCAGTATCAGGATACCTGTTCCGACTGGAATATTGAGGGTGATATACCAAACCTGATGGAAGTTATTGATAATGGCAGGCCTACTGTTCTGCTTGGTTTGACCGGTATTCATGGCCTGTTTTCACAGCCGATTATTGAGGGTATGGCTCGAAATGCAGAGCAGCCGATTATCTTCCCTCTGTCTAATCCAACCTCAAACTGTGAGGCATTGCCGGCTGATGTGATTGAGTGGACCAGAGGTAAGGCGATTGTTGCCAGTGGTAGCCCGTTTGCAGATGTGGTTTATGAAGGCCAGAGCTTTGTTATCGGTCAGGGCAATAATGCCTTTGTATTTCCCGGGCTTGGCCTCGCTTCCATCCTGGGTGGATGTCGGCGCATCACGAATGAAATGGTACTCGCGTCTGCCTATGCGCTCGCGGACTATACCAATGAAAAGCATCTGGCAAAGGGCCTTATTTTTCCGCCTGTTGACGAATTGCAGGAAGTCAGCATCAGGGTGGCAACGCGAGTACTGGCGCAAGCCATGGCCGACGGTGTATCAACACATGCAGGCCTGAGTCTGGAAGGATTGGAAGACTATGTGCGTTCCCAGCTCTGGAAGCCGGAATATATACCATTCGTTCCCAGTAATGAGGTCATTGAGTATTAAATAGCGTATAGGCAGCAAACTCCGACATGTCAGATTATATACCTGTCTATATTGCAGGTTTTATTGGGCGGAGCTAGCTGCAGAAATATTCTATGTACTTTTGGGTTTCTTCCATCCGGGTAGCTCTGCTCTCATCGTCCAGATAAACGGTTTCGCCAGCTTCATTGGTGTAGCCTACGCGAACAGCAGCCTGTAGCTTTGACAGGTTATTTCTGGCGGTCTCGCACTGGTCGTCATTTTTCTCGGGTTTGGCGGCACTGGTTTTTTCAACATCCTCGGCTTTGTTTTTGGTCCTGGCGTCAATCTGTTCGGCATATGGTTTATTAAGATCCGGGGAATCCGCTGGCGGTGGTGGAGCTGCGTCTATAACGGTATATTCATGGTCGAGAGGTTTGCTTTGTGAATAGTGCGTTTTGCCTTTGCTGTCAACCCACCTGTATATGGCATCCGCAAAGCCCAAAGAGCACGGCAGCACCAGTACAAAACCCAATAATAACCTGATTTTGAGCATCTCTATTCCCTCTGTCAGTTTACCCGGAGTAGTTCCTATATATCGGCAGGCCATCCATCTTGCTGCCTGCGATTATGATATGCTATTTTTCTCCCTGAGAAAATATTGTCAAGATATTTTTATTATGCGGTAAAAAAACCGTATCAATGTATCCGGTTTTCATACATTCAACTTTACTCCGCAGAATCCTGCGGCTGTTGCTCGATATCAGCAGTTGTGCCCAGTAGTTTTTCACGCAGGGCCCTATCCACTTCCTCTACCATTTTCGGATGTTCTTTCAGGTACTGCCGGACATTTTCCTTGCCTTGACCGATGCGCTCATCCTGATAGCTGTACCAGGCACCGGCTTTTTTGATGAAGCCATGTTCCACTCCCAGATCAATAATCTCACCAAGGTAAGAGATACCCTCGCCATACAGAATTTCGAATGTCGCCAGCTTGAAGGGAGGTGCCACTTTATTTTTGACTATTTTAACCTTGGTGTCATTGCCAACCACCTCATCGCCTTTTTTGATCGCCCCGGTACGGCGGATATCCAGACGGACAGAGGCATAGAACTTCAGGGCATTACCACCGGTAGTGGTCTCAGGGTTGCCGAACATGACGCCTATTTTCATGCGTATCTGATTAATAAAGATCACCATGGTATTGGAACGCTTGATATTACCGGTCAGCTTGCGCAATGCCTGAGACATCAGGCGAGCCTGCAATCCCATGTGAGAATCCCCCATTTCCCCTTCAATTTCGGCCTTGGGTGTCAAGGCTGCCACAGAGTCAACCACGATCAACTCCACTGCACCGGAACGAACCAGCATATCTGTGATTTCCAGTGCCTGCTCACCGGTATCCGGTTGTGACACCAGCAGATCATCAGTAGCGACCCCCAGCTTTTCGGCGTATGTTGGGTCAAGGGCATGCTCGGCATCGACAAATGCCACGGTGCCGCCCTGTTTTTGAGTTTCTGCGGCCACTTGCAGGCTCAGAGTCGTTTTGCCGGAAGACTCAGGGCCATATATCTCGATAATTCGTCCCTTGGGCAGGCCACCAATTCCCAGTGCGACATCAAGGGCCAGAGAACCGGTTGAAATGACATCAATATCCGTAGCGGTTGTGTCGCCCATACGCATAACCGAACCCTGCCCGAACTGCTTCTCGATTTGAGAAAGAGCTGCTGCTAATGCCTTTTGTTTTTGCTCATCCATTTTGCCTCCTGATGGCGTTGCTGTGAGACCGCTGATTGATTTCGGTCAGAAAGAGTGACTCATTATATCGGAAGGTACCCGGCGAGTCCATACCCGGATTTGCCGGATTTGCAAAACAATGGCGCGACTTTTGTTTATACAGTTTTGGAGGATTGAATAAGTATCTCCTCAGCCTGCTTCAGACGCTTGATAGTCTCCTTCATATTCAAAACTCCCCGGTCATCAAAGACCCTGTAATCTCCATCGTAAATACATACTGTCATCCACTGACCTGTACCAAATCGAGCCGGCTTTCTTAACGGAAACCCGGCGGATGATTGATTGATAATGCGTTGATACCACTTCTCTCTGTATTCACGCCTTTTGTCTGAATCATCGACCGCAATTTTGTAACACAGCTTTTTCTGTTCCAGTTGCAGGTACTGCTCGCAACCCTCATCTTTATGAAAATGCCACCAAAATCCTGCGAATCCACCGCTGGGGTTTGGAACATAGCCCCAATTTCCACCACCAAGATCCTCTTGCAACTGAATATAGAACCCAACCCATGAGTACCATCCCCAATCTTTTAGTGGTTTCTCCCGATATGCCTGTACTTGATCAGAAATACCCTGCAAGTATTCTCTATAATCCGTAGCGATACTGTCATTGCCCTGATATGGCTTCAGCACTTCCAGAATATCGTCTCGGCGAAAGACCTGATACCCTTTTTCTTCTATATCGGAGTAGTCCCCCTGATCTTCTGTCTTATAGTATATTGGCAGTATATTTTCTTCCTTGTATTTTCGTGATTTTACCTCCTCAAGATAACGGACTAATTGGTTTGAATGATTCGTTGTTCCGGTTTTGTCCTCAATAAGGATGGCGAATTCATCATTCAGCTCACAAAGCACATCAATACGGTTATCCTGCTTTTTTACCTTAATATCATTGATAACAGGAACCTTTTTCCCGTGCTTTTCGAAGAACGCCTCAATTAAAGAGACTCCCAGACAATGCAGCTCGCTGTCAGTATCTTTATATTCTGGTGATGCCCAGGACAACAACCAGCATATCATGGCGTCCTGCGACAATTCGCTGGTAGCAAAAGAAAAGAGGTTGGGTTTTTTCATATCTCTATCTCCATGGTTTTGGATGGCTGGTAATTATCGCATGGTATAACTGCCTGTGCAGTATCTGAACGGCGCACTTTAGCACCTCTGCCGAAACCGCCTCTTTCAAACCGGGACATCACCCGATTTTATATCACCCAAACCTGGTGACGAGGCGGCCAGGGTTTTCATGTTTCAGCAGCCAGCTATTCAGCGCTCGATAAACGGGGCCTTGAGGATGCCGATGTGATTCAATCAGTGAGAACTCTTCCACCAACCAATTAACAGATTCCGGCTGTACCATTTCAGGCTGCGGTACCGTAATGTTTCGTGCCAGCGTTATATGAGGCCGATATGCCCTTCTTTCAGCCGGAATACCGATGCAGGCTAAAGCGCGGGACAGTGATTTTTGTAAATCAACAAGTGCCTGTGGTACATGACCGGGACACAGGCTTACGATTTTTGGCGCAGGCCAGATCTCAAAATGATCGAGCACGACTGTAAAAGGTCGTGACCTGACTTTCTCTGCGGCCTGCATGATGGTCTCCAGCGACTCATCGGGCTGCCCGCCGAGAAAACACAGAGTGATATGGAGATTATGGCGGCTTACCAGACGACCACGAATACCGGCCAGATTTTGGCGCAATGCCAACTCACAGCGCACATCAATATCGGGCCACAAGGCGAAAAACAGACGCCGCATTTTTATTCACGCTCCAGCATAGACGCCATGGCCGATAACGCATACTGTGCTGCCTGATTTCTAACCGCATCACGGTCCCCATCAAAGTGTACCTTCTCCTCGACACGCTTGCCGCCTGCTGCCCAGGCAAACCATACCGTGCCAACCGGTTTTTGGATGCTTCCTCCAGAGGGACCGGCAATTCCGCTGATGGCCAGTGCCACCTGTGCATGGCTGTTATTCAGGGAACCGGTAACCATTTCTCTTACGGTTTCACGGCTTACCGCACCGTAATCACTGAGCGTCTGTCTGGCAACGCCGAGCACTTCGATTTTGGATATATCGCTGTAGGTTACAAACCCGCGGTCAAACCATGCGGAACTTCCCGCCGGGTCGGTCAGCAACTTTGCGACCAGACCGGCCGTGCAGGACTCGGCCGTTACTATCATCAAGCCGCGTTCCCGCAGCCGGGTCGTCAGTTGCTGTAAACTCGAATCTTCCGTCATGTACTCATCCCCGGTATAATCTGGACGCTGTCAATCCTGTTGTCTGCCCATGTTCAGCGTCCTGCTACAGACCATACTGCCACACCATCTGCTGTCACATATTATGTTTCGTTTTCTGAGACTGCGCTGGCGCCATTTGAAAAACCTGCAAATCCGGTTTTTTATCGACAGGTTCAAAGTCGATATGTCTCAGGCTGATAACCCGGATATCGAATCCTTCGAGCATTTTAACGCATTTTTCACCCGCAGTCTGAAGGTCGATGTCCGTCCCATAAACCAACCAGACGATATCCGCAGTTATTGCAGCCCGGTGGACGGGACTATCAGCCAGTTTGGCAGAATAACCGATCAAAAGTTAATACAGGCCAAGGGGATAGATTATTCCATGCCGGAGCTGGTGGGTGCCAGACATGATACTGCTGAACGATTTGGAAATGGCTGCTTTGCGACCTTCTACTTATCGCCGCGCGACTACCATCGTATCCATATGCCAACCTCCGGCAGACTTAAATCGATGACCTGTGTACCCGGCCGGCTATTTTCGGTTGCGTCTCGGATGACGCAAAATGTTCCCAGGTTATTCAATAGAAACGAGCGCGTCATCTGCCTGTTTGAAACCGATAATGGTGCCATGGCGATAGTGCTGGTTGGTGCGCTCTTTGTTGGCTGTATGGACACCGTATGGCATGGAACGGTAACGCCGCCACATGACCGCTCGGTCGGGCACACAGAATACGATTCTGATGAGGCACCATATCTCGACAAAGGCAGCGAAATGGGGCGGTTTAATATGGGTTCAACGGTCATT
Organism: Gammaproteobacteria bacterium; assembly: GCA_022825085.1. Classification (GTDB taxonomy): domain Bacteria; phylum Pseudomonadota; class Gammaproteobacteria; order JAJDYQ01; family JAJDYQ01; genus JAJDYQ01. The sequence continues at coordinate 2,434 of JAJDYQ010000008.1, read as the reverse complement.
GTTTTATGGTCGAGGCAAAACATGCAATGGAATGATGAACTTGTGGTCGGGCAATCAATCAGGATGGGGAGTAATATCTCGTATGCTGAGTAATTAAAGAACAATGATAAAGCGAACCCTGTGGCAACAGATTTGCCCGCCTGTCCAGCAGGTACCGACCAGCTTTTTGGATGATGCTCCTAAACTCGACGCCGAACCGGGGGAGGGTGAGGCCAGACAGAAATATGAGATTTTTACGAACAGATTCCAGAAGCGTATTGGATTGCCGAAAACAACAGCCAGTGAACGGATAGCCTTCGGCTGCAAGGAATAAATCGGGATATGAACCCTGACCATTTTGTATATTCTCGCCGGGACAACGAAAATACATACTATCGATTAAAGAGGTATGGATGCCTCACCATCTGTCGCCTTGAGATAAGAAGGCCGTCGCTGGCCTTTGCACCCGCTGAATAATTTTATGTAATGAACTGTCATGTCTGAACTGTCTGTTGAAGAGCAAGCGAGACGCCGTCGCAACAAACAATGGACTGCTGCCAGTGTATTCCTGGCTGCTGCTGTCTATATGTTGACGGTGGTGCCGACTATCGAGATCGCCTGGGTGATGACAATCCTGTTATTGACGATTTACCTGTTTGCTTTTGAGATCGTGAGTGTTGATGTTGCGGCGGCTACCGTGATGGTGTTACTGGGACTGACCTCACTGTTTTATCCGGTCATGGGTCTGCAGGAAGGGCTGGTTGATGTCACGCACCTCTTCGATGGCTTCTCATCCAATGCGGTCATTTCGATTATCGCGGTAATGATTATCGGAGCGGGTCTGGACAAAACCGGCCTGATGAGCAGGGTGGCGGCGTTTATTCTGAAGATCGGCGGCACAACCGAGACGCGCATTATTCCGATTATTTCCGCCACGGTTGGTTTTATTTCCTCGTTTATGCAGAATGTTGGTGCAGCAGCCCTGTTTCTGCCGGTGGTATCCCGTATCTCTGCGCGTTCCGGCTTACCGATGTCACGCCTGCTTATGCCGATGGGCTTCACTGCGATTCTTGGCGGCACCATGACCATGGTGGGTTCCAGCCCGTTAATTCTCCTGAACGACTTGATACTGACCTCCAACAAGGCACTTCCGCCGGATCAACAGATGCAAACCTGGGGGCTGTTTTCGGTCACACCTATCGGCATATCTCTTGTTGTTACAGGTATTATCTACTTTGTTATTGCCGGTCGATTTGTTTTGCCGGCGACCAAAAACGAGAGCAGTACCAGTGGACAGGACTCCATGCAATACTTTAACGAAGTCTATGGTGTTGACTACGTTGTTCACGAAGTAATCATAAAAGAGGGGAGCGAGATTATCGGTATGAAGCTCGATGATGTCGAAACCCTTTGCCGCATACGTGTGATTGCGAGCAAGCATAGTGGTGCCACGCGAGTGGGTCCGGGGACGATTGATCGTGCGGTGGAACTGCATGAAGGAATGGTGCTGGGGATTGTTGCCGATCCTGAAGACCTGATGGCGTTTGTCAAAAAATTCAAGCTGAAGCGGCGGGAAAAAATGCGCACATTCGCCGAATCATTATCTGCGACAAAGGCCGGTATTGCCGAAGTGGTGATCCCTCCGGGCTCAAAACTGATTGGCAAAAGTGCTCGCGATATATGGATGCGCAAAGTCTATGGTCTGGCCATGATTGGCCTGCATCGTGACGGTCAAACCATGCGCGAAGGAGACGATATTCGCAGCATCCTCTTTCAGGCAGGTGATACCCTGGTCGTGCATACGGCATGGAGCGCCCTGGAGCGTATAGAGAACAACCGCGATTTTGTTGTGGTTACATCGGAGTACCCCAAGGCGGAACAACTGCGTCCTGAAAAACTGCTGCCTGCGGTGATTTTCTTTGGTATCGCGCTGTTTATGGTGCTGTTCACCGATATACGTTTATCGGTTGCCCTGCTGACCGGTGCCATCGGCATGATTCTGTCTGGCGTACTTGGCATGGACGAAGCCTATGAGGCGATAAGCTGGAAAACAGTATTTCTGCTGGCTTCATTAATTCCGCTGGGACTTGCGGTCGAGACAACCGGCACGGCCAAATGGATAGCCGGACAGGTCCTGTCAGTGGTTGGCGATATGCCCGTCTGGGTGATTCAGACAACCGTCGCCATACTGGCCACATTCTTTACGCTGGTCATGTCGAATGTTGGAGCTACGGTATTATTGGTGCCACTGGCTGTGAACATTGCAATCGGAGCAGGAGCCAACCCGGCGGTCTTTGCATTAACAGTGGCGATTGCCACATCGAACTCATTCCTGATACCGACCCATCAGGTCAACGCACTGATTATGGGGCCTGCCGGCTACCGTGTACCTGACTTTATGAAGGCAGGCAGCATGATGACGATTCTGTTTCTGGTGGTGATGATCACCATGATG
>JAJDYQ010000013.1 GCA_022825085.1 Gammaproteobacteria bacterium | reverse complement strand
ATCGGCTTCGGTAAGCTCGGCGGAATAGAGCTCGGCTATGGTTCGGATCTGGATCTGGTTTTTCTGCATGACAGTTGTGGTTCACAACAGGTTACGGATGGTGAAAAGTCGCTGGATAACAGTATGTTTTTCACGCGGGTTGCACAGCGTCTGGTGCATTTGCTGGCTACTCTCACCGCGGCTGGCAGGCTTTATGAGATTGATATGCGGCTCCGTCCCAATGGGCAATCAGGTATGTTGGTCAGCTCGCTTGCGGCATTTGAGGATTATCAGCAAAACGATGCCTGGCTCTGGGAGCATCAGGCTCTGGTGAAAGGCAGGGCTATATGCGGGGATACCGCAGTTTGTCAGGAGTTTGACCGGATTCGAGGCACTATTTTGGGCAGGAAAAGAAAAAAAGAGGCGGTTCGGCAGGAGATATTCGATATGCGTCGCCGCATGAGGGAGGAGCTTGACCGCTCTGAAGAAGGGGGCTTTGACTTGAAGCAGGGGGCAGGGGGTATTGTCGATATTGAATTTATGGTTCAATATGCCGTTCTGAGTGAGGCACATGACAGGTCGGAGCTGGCCGCCTGTTCAGATACGATTCGCATTCTGGAAAGTGCTATCCGTATTGGCTGGCTGGATGAAGACAGGGGCTGCCGCCTGATCGAGATCTATCAGCAATACAGGAGTGTCATTCACCGCCGCGTACTTCAGGGGCAGGATCAGTGCGTGAGCACAAGTGAATTCAGGGCGTATCGACAACTGGTAACCAGTGTCTGGCTGGAGATATTTGGTGAGAAAGCATAAGGATATTTTGTATGAATTTTGATGACCGTGACGGGGTTATATGGCTGGATGGGGAAATGGTTCCCTGGCGTGAGGCCAGAGTACATGTCTTGACACATACGCTGCATTACGGGATGGGTGTGTTTGAGGGTGTGCGCGCCTATCCAACCGAGCAGGGAACGGCTGTTTTTCGTTTGCAGGAACATACGGAGCGCCTGTTTAATTCGGCGCATATCCTTGGTATGGCTATCCCCTTTTCCAGAGAGGAAATCAGTGAGGCACAACGGGCGATCGTTCGGGAAAATAATCTGGAATCGGCCTATATCCGCCCAATGTGTTTTTTGGGTTCTGAAGGTATGGGTCTCCGTGCGGATAACCTCCGCGTACACTGTATGGTAGCTGCCTGGAGCTGGGGATCTTATCTGGGCGATGAAAATATGGAGAAGGGCATTCGGGTGCGGGTTTCTTCGTTTACCCGGCACCATGTCAACGCCACTATGTGTCGTGCCAAGGCCAATGGTCATTATATGAATTCGATGATGGCGCTGCAGGAGGCCATTCGTGATGGTTACGACGAGGCGCTGCTGCTGGATGCTGCCGGCTTTGTCATGGAAGGCAGTGGCGAGAATGTTTTTCTGGTGAATGAGGACACTCTTTATACCCCGGATCTTGCTTCGGCACTGGACGGTATAACTCGTAAAACCGTTATGACTCTGGCTCACAGCGAAGGTTTGAAAGTGGTGGAAAGGCGGATCACCCGGGATGAGGTTTATATCGCCGATGAAGCGTTCTTTACCGGTACAGCGGCTGAAGTGACTCCGATTCGCGAAGTTGATAACCGGATGATCGGTGACGGCGGCCGGGGAGGGGTTACGGAAAAAATGCAGTCGTTATACTTTGATGCTGTCCATGGTCGGGGCAGGGATCATTCGGATTGGTTAAGTTTTGTCTGATGGAGCAGGTTGATGGTTGAGCATGTCGAAAATGATTCTGTTGCCGCCACGCAGGGTCGGCATATTCCTTCCAATGCTGAAAATCACTATAGGATCAGCCGGTCTGACCTGCCGTTAAGCTGCCCAATGCCACAGATGGAGTTGTGGAACTCCCATCCGCGGGTCTATCTGCCAATAGAGGAGACGGGCAAGGCAAAATGTCCCTATTGTGGCGCAGTATATGAGCTGGTCGGGGATGCAGCACCGGCATCGTCTTCTCACACCGGATAACTTGTTTTCCCGCATCCTTGTTGTTGCACCTTCATGGATAGGTGACATGGTGATGGCGCAGCCTCTGCTTGCGCTGCTGAATAGTCAGGGGCATGAAGTTGATATACTGGCCCTGCCCATCATCAAACAGCTTGTTGCGCGCATGCCTCACATCCATGATGTCGTTGACATGCCAATTGGGCATGGCAGACTCGAACTTGCCCATCGTCGGCAAATCGGCCGTTCGCTGTGCCGTCGCCAGTATGCACAGGCTATCGTTTTGCCGAATACCCTGAAATCTGTCCTGATCCCCTTTTTTGCAAAGATAGGTCGGCGTACCGGCTTTCGTGGCGAGATGCGTTACGGGTTGTTAAATGACCGGCGTCTGCTCAATGAAAAGGGTATGCCGAAACTTGTGCAGCGATATTACTCATTGGGTCTGGATGACAGGATGACATTGCCGGAGCATATTCCTGAACCGGAGCTGAGAGTGACAGTGCAGCAGCAGAGGGCTGCATTGTCTTCTCTGGGTATTGAATCTGATAATGACCGGATACTGGCATTATGTCCGGGCGCAGAATACGGACCTGCCAAACGATGGCCGGCAAGTCATTATGCCCGGCTCGCCAGCGATATGCTCGGTCATGGCTGGCATATCTGGTTGTTCGGCTCAGAAAAAGACCGATCGGTTTGTGACGGTATCAATGTATCGACTGATAACCGGTGTCTTAATCTGGCCGGAAAAACCAGTCTGGAGCAGGCCATCGACTTGATGAGTCTTGCCAGTATGGTCGTTACTAATGACTCTGGACTCATGCACATTGCCTGTGCGCTGGGCATAAAAACCATTGCCCTGTTCGGTTCAACCAGCCCGGTATATACTCCGCCGCTGTCCGATAATGCCGAAGTGATTTCATTGAAGCTGGAATGCAGCCCCTGCTTTCAGCGCGAGTGTCCGCTCGGACATCTGGATTGCTTGCAGAAAATTTCTGCGCAGCAGGTCATGCAACGCATTCTGTCCTGAGTGTAAACCGGTTTATTCATGCGTGTTCTGATTGTAAAGACCTCCTCCCTGGGCGATTTAATTCATACTTTTCCAGCAGTGACCGATGCGATGCGGGCCATGCCGGATATCGTTTTCGACTGGGTGGCCGAGGAATCATTTGGTGAACTGCCATCATTACATCCGGCCATTGATCAGGTGATACCGAGTGCTGTCAGACGCTGGCGAAAGTCCTGGATCAGGTTCTGGATGCAGGGTGACTGGAAACGGTTCAAACAGCTATTGCAGAGACATCACTATGATGCCGTTATTGATGCTCAGGGTTTGATAAAGAGCGCCTTGATTGCCGGTCAGGCAAGAGGTGTAAAATATGGAATGGATAAAAATTCGGCACGAGAGAGGCAGGCTGGCTGGTTTTATGACAGGGCTTATACGATCAGTAGAGAGCAGCATGCCATCATTCGTATTCGAGAGCTGTTTTCCAGGGGACTGAATTACAGGTATGAGAGTATGCCACTGGATTATGGGTTGTCCGTGGCACCTGCTGATTCGATCAACGAGGAAACCATTATTTTTCTATACGGTACAACCTGGTCCAGTAAACGCTGGCCTTTGCAGTTCTGGCGAGAGCTTGCTGTTAGATTGACCGATATGGGAAAGAAAGTGGTGATGCCTGCCGGTAATCAGGCCGAACATCGGTTTGCTGAGCAGATAGCCTGTGATATTGCCGAGGTAGAGGTTTTGCCTTTTATGACCCTGACTGAAATGGCCTCGGTAATGATGGCCTGTCAGGCGGTTGTCGCCGTGGATACGGGGCTGGCTCATCTCGCTGCCGCGCTGAACAGGCCGGGGGTATCACTCTATGGTTCGACTTCGGCAGCATATACTGGAACCCTGAGTCAATATATGCAGCCCATACAGGCTCAATATGCGTGTTCTCCCTGTCTGTTACGTCGTTGCAATAAGTTGCCTGAGAGTCAGATACCGCCATGTACCGAGACCATTCTGGCCGATCGGGTTGCTGACATGGTGAGCCGGAGGGGCGCTGCATGAGGCTTGCTTTTTGTTTATTCAAGTATTTTCCCTATGGAGGACTGCAGCGGAATTTTTTGGAAATTGCGCGGCAAAGAGTGGCAGCCGGCGACGAGGTTTTTGTCTATACGTTGAGCTGGCAGGGAGACATGCCAAAGGAGTTGACGGTAAGAATTATAAAAAGTCGCGGACTGACCAATCATACCAGAGGGAAAAAATATGCCGAACAGGCACTAAATCACATCCGTCAGGATGACATTGACTGTGTGGTGGGTTTTAACAAAATGCCGGGGCTGGATATCTATTTTGCATCGGATCCGAGCTATAAGGCCCGTTCCCATAACTGGATACAACGGATGAGTGCCCGCTACAGGCATTTGGTCAAGTTTGAGCATGCTGTTTTCGGCACGGACAGTCGTGTCCATATTCTGATACTGACCGACAGGCAGCAGGCTGAATATCAGCATTCATGGCATACGCCAGATAAGCGATTTACATTAATACCGCCCGGCATCCATCGCTCTGCCTGTGCATCAGAGAATGCAAAGGAAGAAAGACAGCGGATAAGGGATGAGTTTGCGATTGAGCATGATCAGATACTGCTGCTCATGATCGGTTCTGGATTCAAAACCAAGGGGCTTGATCGGGCCTTGAAGGCGATTCATGCCTTGCCGGGATCTTTACGCGAGAAAATCCGGATGCGGGTTATCGGGCAGGATAAGGCAGCACCGTTTGCAAGAATGATCCGGCACCTGTCTCTTCAAACCCAGGCCAGTATTCTTCCGGGACGCAGCGATATCAATGCCGTTATGCAGGCGGGCGATCTGCTTGTGCATCCTGCCTATCGGGAGGTTACGGGGGCGGTTATTCTGGAAGCGGTTGTTGCCGGTTTGCCGGTGATTGTTACCGATGTGTGTGGTTATGCGCATCATGTTGACAAGGCCGAGGCGGGTATCGTCCTGCAATCGCCGTTTGATCAGAATCGCTTTAGTGAGCAGCTTGCCCGGATGGTTCAGGCAGACAGGCAACAATGGCGTGAAAATGGTATTCACTATGGACAGACGCAGGATTTATACAGCATGGCTGAGGCAGCATCCTCCGCTATCGGTCAATTCTGCTGCAACAGGGCGAGCAGATGATCCAGATTGATTCCGCCTGCCAGACACTTTTTTCTGCAGTTGGTTTATTTGATTGGGTAGATAGCCTTGATGGCGAGATATACCGGGTTGGGACGGGGCGTGTGACCTTGCGCTTTGAACATGATGGTCAGGCATTTTTTCTAAAACGGCACACCGGAGTAGGCTGGCGGGAAATTTTCAAGGAGCTTTTACAGGGGCGCCTGCCGATACTGGGGGCCATGAATGAATGGCGGGCTTTAGAGCGGCTGCGGGCCATCAATGTGCCGTCTTTGCAGCCTGTAGCCTGCGGGGAGCAGGGATGGAATCCGGCCACAAAGAAATCCTTTCTGATTACCCGTGAACTGGAAGATACGATCAGCCTTGAAGAGCTGGTGCTGAATTGGCGAAACCTCGATAACTTTGCGTTGATTAAACGTAGAATGATCCGTCAGGTTGCCATGCTCGCCAGACGTATTCATAGCCATGGACTCAATCATCGAGATATGTATATCTGCCATTTACATATTAAAAAATCGTGGCTAAGTAATCCTGAGAGTGACCCGGTCCTCTTTGTGATTGATCTGCATCGGGCACAGATTCGCTCAAAAGTGCCTGTTCGCTGGCTGGTTAAAGACATTGCCAGCCTGTATTTTTCCAGTATGGATGCCGGATTGACGCACCGCGATTATCTGAGGTTTGTAAAACAGTATTGCCGGCAGTCGCTGCGGGATGCCCTCAATACAAAAAGACAGTTCTGGTTTGCTGTGCAGCGTCGCGCAAAATGTCTTTATGCCGCTCATTCGAAACCCTCTGATAAATCAGAAAATACAGAACATAGGGCTGCTTGATGTCGATCGTTGATATCATAAAGCAGGGGGTCTTTACCGAATGTGAAGTTGTTGTGCGAAGCTCCGGTGAGGAGCAACAGGTTTATCTTTGTACCCGTTCTTTGCGCTTGCTGCCGGGGAGGCGCCTGACTGCATTGTCTGTTTGTGGCGGCATGGAGTATATAATCAAGATATTTCTATCCAATCGATATGCGCAAAAGGAGTTTCGTTCCGAGCTGAGAGGATATGAATTATTACATGATTATTCCTATGACATGCCTTCTCGTATTTACCATGGCCCCGCCAGTGATGGGGTGAGTATTATTATCTATGAATATCTGGATCAGGCTCGTACCCTTTCAGATATTTTTTCGCACCAACCGCCTGTCGATGGTGCCGGTAAAAAATATTTCCTGCAACTGATGGATCTGTTTGTGCGTTTTCGAAAAGACAGGCTGGTCCACAGGGACCCGCACCTGGGAAATTTTTTACTCAGGGGTGATACAATTTATATTGTGGATATGGGTGCCATATACAAAGTGTATAATAAATACCTGATTAGCGAAAGTATGTCACTGGGACGTAATTACCGAATTGCAGCCAGCATCAGTATTAATAATCAACATTTGATGGATAAAAATCTGGCACTTATGTTCGCGCGATTTCCCAAGGCTCTGCATATTGAGTCGTTGTATTTGAAGAGTTATCTGCGGGAGTTGAATAAAGGTGACAGTGAGGCCCATGCCAGGGTGCTTGTAAAATGGATGGAAAGGCGGCAGCAGGGGCTTGAATCGAAGTTTTTGGGAAATATATATCGTGAAAAGACAAGTGGCGAATGCACAGCTTTCCATGTTCGTTCTGATCGTTATAGACGCTTGATTATCAATCGGCATTATTTACAGGACGAGCTGATCAATTTCATTTCCGATGTCGGGAATGTATTCAATAATGAAAATACGGTCCTGCTCAAGCAGGAAAGTACCAAGACAGTCGGTATTGTCAGTGTGGATAGCAGGCAGTATGTCGTAAGGCGATATAATATCCCGAACTTTGTTCACCGTCTGAAGCTCATGGGATATGAAAATCAGGTGAGCCGTTCATGGAGAAATGCCCATCGCTTACAATTCAGAGGTATGCGCACGGCAAAACCGGTGGCATTGATGGAATGCTTCAATGGCAGATCGAAAGGTATGGCTCTGTATGTGACGGAGTATATTCCGGGCAGTAACGCCGATGAATTTTTCCGCCAGGAACATCTGCCTGAAGAAATAAAGAATGATATTGCGATGAAGATCATCGGCTTTATGGATGAACTGGCCATGGGCAGACTGGTGCATGGAAACCCGAAATTAACCAGTTTTGTTATTGATGGGAATGAGCCTGTTCTGATCAACCTGGATACCATGAAAGTTATCAATAACCGGCATCATTTGCTGCGCGGTATTGAAAAAGACCGTCAAGGGTTCAGGGAAAGCTGGCAGGGCAATGCAGAGGCCCGGCTAATATTTCAGCCGTTGATGGATATGAACAGGGCATAGCGATTAAAGTCAATGAAAATAATGGATTTTCATGGCAAGAAAGGGTAGATTTTCTGTGCAGATAGTGAATCAAAACAGGAGCTTTTGGTGCCGTATTTAAGATGGAAACATTGGACATGGAGATTTTTTCATTGGTCGAGACCCGTAAGGTATCGAATCGGAAGTGTTTTCTCGCAGCGGTATGCTTCTTTACTGAAAATGACCATGGAGAAAAAAGACTGGGAGCGAGCAGGATATCGGCATGTATTTATTAGAAGAGCGTGGATAATCGGCAGCACCAATGCAGTTTATGTGCCCATAGCAAAATCCGCGAGCACGACCATGAGACATGTACTCCAGGGTGATAAACCTTCGGATGACTTCATAGCTGAATTGAGGCGCAGTGAACGTTATCAGGATTTCAAAAAAGGCTATTCTGGTGATATAAATCTTGATGATGATGACATGCTTATTCATTTTTATACGCCGCGTGGCGTATCGTCTGTTTTTGATTCCATGGCTACACTTGATGAACTGGTTTCAGGTTCAAGGCGTTTTTTCACTGTAGTCCGTCATCCGCTAAAACGGTTTCTGTCGGCCTGGCGAGACAAAGTCGTATTATCCGGCGATACGAGTCTGAAGTATGCCCTGCAAAGGTTTTATAATCGGGAAAAGGGTGTCTCGTTTTCGATTGATGACCTGATTGTCTATGCGTCGGAGGCCCCTCTTCAAAATATGGATATACATGTCCTGCCGCAGTGGTCATGTTGTGGTGCAGGGCGTATCCCGTTTGAGATGATTGGTAAAGTCGAGAATCTCAGGCAGGATGTTGAAGCTTTTGAGGAGGCCGGATTGATCCCGAAAGGAAGTGTTGATCGTCTCAGAATCACTAATACGTCAGGTAATTCTGCTGCAGGGTCAGCCGGATTTGACTCACTGACACAGGCACAAATATCCACTCTAACTGCTATCTACGAACGTGACTTTGAAATGTTCGATTATTGATTGATAAGTGTGTATCCGGCTGATCATAACAACTGCCATCCTTCACAATATGCGGGATGCTCGTGTGTCGGTATCAGTGGATCCCGTGACCAGAAGCGCGGAGCAATAATGACACTGTCTTTAGTTTTTCCCAGATAGACTGCCCACCAACTGTAAGTACTGTTGGGTATGATGAAGTGCTGGCACCGTGCCATTAAAGCCATATCCACCCAGGCCGGACCATCAGGGTCAGTCCTGACCAGTGACACATCCGGTTCATGGCCAAACTGCTCCTGCGCCCAGTGTTGATCATCGGAGAATATGTAAAAGATCGCACTCGGTACCATTTCGCGCATCTTTTGCAGTGCTTTCCGGTACCAGTCCACATCGCAAACGAAGGCATAACGCCTTCTTTTCCGGTGGTGTATATAATCACTGCGTCGAATATGCACCGCCACATCAGACTTGCTCCTGCCCAGTGCAAACCCGGCAGGGATTGTTGCAATATCGGGGAAGGCAAACATCTTTTTCACCTGCTCGGCAGAATCTTTAAAGAAACGCTCGCCCTGCCATAGATACAGACAGAGCCTGGGGTGAAGACTGCCGGCATAGTATTCTTCCCGGGGCGATGCCTCCAACAGGGCTTCCGCATTGGTCAGTCTGCGACATGGATAAACTTCATGCCGGGACTCCTGCCGGGCTTCAAATAAAATTTCCGTAGCGAATAATTTATGACTTGCCTGCTGTAATCTGCGTGCCGCAAGGATCGCGTATTTCAGTATTTTCCTGTGAGCTCCATTGGACGGCCGGACAGCAATCATGGAAATTTCCGGGTCCCATGTGCGAAACCTGTAAAGTCTTTTTTCTGTACGAATCCAGTAGTTCAGTATTTTTCTCTGACTCGCGTTGAGTGTTTCACCGGCAATACCGAAACATCCCAGCTCCCATTTACGAAAAATGGAGGTGTGTTCTGTCATATCAAGAAGACGAGGAGTCTTTTCCATTTTGTGCGAAAAATCCACGGCATGGGCAGCCTCAAACATCTGATTGCCAAGACCGCCCGTAAAGGGCCAGATTATCTCCATGCCTGAGTCTGGAAACAGCCGGTACCACAGAAGCCTGTTGGCCATTCGCCGCAATGTCAGTACTGGAAACTGGAGTATGACAGCAAGTGGATGTTTGTGGGCAAAAGTATGCATGGCTCTGGATGTTATATCTGACATTCCGCTAGACTG
>JAJDYQ010000034.1 GCA_022825085.1 Gammaproteobacteria bacterium | reverse complement strand
TTTGAGACTTTTGAGAACGCCTCTTACGTCTTTCCGATCATAGGTTTTGCCATCTATCCATCGTTGCCTGCCTGTGGACATGACGTGTTCAAACAGCGGATTTTTATGCCTTCGATACATGCCTGAAAAGGGCATTCTCTGTCCCAGCAGACGCGAACCGATTTCCAGTGTAGTGAAATGTCCACTCAGTAGCAGTATGCCGCGTTTTTCGGCGAGGGCCTGCTCGAAATTCTCAAGGCCGCTGTATTCGATATGTCGGTTAATGATCTCCGGTTTGCTCCACCATGTGGCAAAACTCTCGATGACACTGACACCATACAGGGCAAAGTGCTTTTTCAGCAGTGTGTGCTGTTCAGATGCCTTTAGTTCGGGGAAGCAAAGTTGCAGATTGACTGTAGCAATGTGGCGCCGGTAGTGACCAAACAGATAAAGCAGCTTCCCCAGCCACCGACCAATCCGGCGCTGTGCCTTCAGGGGCAGGCAGGTTACCGGATAAACCAGACCCAATAGCAGCCACAGCAGCCAGTATCGTGGCATGTAAAAATTATGATTTTCCTGTTCCTGCATGGTCGGGTACATTGAAGATGATAGCGTATTCTATCCTACAATGGCCGTTGCCATGATGCGCTGTGATATGATGCGCCGCTGGTTTGTCGTTCCTGTTTGATTGAATGAATCTGGATATCCCCGATTTTCAAAGTGCCCGTATATTGATCATTGGCGATCTTATGCTGGATCGGTACTGGACGGGTACTGCACAACGTATCTCGCCGGAAGCTCCTGTCCCTGTCGTACAGGTTGACGGCATCATGGACAGGCCTGGCGGGGCCGGCAATGTCGCGTTGAATGTCGCGGCACTGGGGGCGCAATGCACATTGCTGGCCATCGTCGGTAATGATGAAAATGGCAGGGCACTGTGCGACCAGCTTGAAAAGGGCGGTGTACAGGCAAGGATACACAGGGTCGATGGTTTCGGTACGATTACCAAGCTAAGGGTGCTCAGCCACAATCAGCAGCTGATCAGGCTCGATTTTGAAGACAGTCCTGTCCCTGAAAGCGATGTGCTGACGGACTGGCTTGATGAGTTGATAGCCGATCATGACATGGTTGTGCTTTCCGATTATGGCAAAGGCACGCTGACCCATGTCGAGGAATGGATCGGCCGGTGTCGCAAGGCCGGGAAAAAGACTATCGTCGATCCCAAGGGCAGGAATTTTGATCGCTATTGCGGCGCCAGCCTGATGACGCCTAATCTGAGGGAGTTTCAGGAGGTTGTGGGGGAGTGCCACGGCGAGCAGGAAATATACAGCAGGGCACTACAGCTTATCAGGAGGGTGGGGCTGGATGGTCTGCTGGTGACACGGGGTGAGGCGGGGATGAGCCTTGTATCGGCACAGGGAGAGGCGCTGCACATACCGGCTCAGGCCAGAGAGGTATTTGATGTAACTGGTGCCGGTGATACGGTGATCGCAACACTGGCAGCAGTGCTGGCGACCGGAACAGGACTTGAGTGGGCTGTTCGCCTGTCCAATCTGGCGGCCGGGGTTACTGTGGCGAAGCCGGGCTCCGCTACAGTATCTGTGCCGGAGCTGAAACGCGCCAGCCATGCGCAGCGGGACGGTCATGGCATGATGACCGAAAGTGAATTATTGCAGGCTGTGACCGAGGCGCGGGCCAGTGGTGAAAGCATTGTTATGACTAATGGCTGCTTTGATATATTACATGCAGGGCATGTCCATTATCTGAATCAGGCAGCACAGCTCGGAGATCGTCTGGTGGTGGCGGTCAATACTGATGAAACGGTCCGGGCATTAAAAGGTGAAGATCGTCCTGTCAATGGCCTTGAGTCACGCATGGCCGTACTGGCTGGACTGGTCGCGGTTGATTGGGTTGTGCCCTTTGCAGAGCAGACCCCGGAGCGTTTGATTGGCAAAATAAAGCCCGATTATCTGGTAAAAGGTGGTGATAACAGCCCCGATAGCATTCCCGGTGCGCAATGCGTAACAGAAGCCGGTGGGCAGGTGATGGTGCTGGATTACGTCGAAGGCCGCTCAACAACAAATATCATCCACCGGATACGTGAAGACGAGCAATAATCATCCGCCGGTTGACGTTATCGTGGTCGGGGGGGGCATTGCCGGCCTGTGGATACTGTCGAACCTGCGTGCAGCCGGTTACGATGCAATCCTTGTAGAGAAAGATTCTCTGGGCAGCGGGCAGACTCTGGCCTCGCAGGGTATTATTCATGGTGGTGCAAAATATGCGCTTATCGGTCATGTAACCGGTTCTTCCGAGGCAGTACGTGAGCTGCCGGAACGGTGGGGTGAGCATTTATCAGGCCGCCGGCTGCCGGATTTAAGCAGTGTTCGTTGCAACAGTGACCATCAATGGATGTGGAGTGCCGGAGATATACCGTCAAAGATAGCGAATTTTTTTGCCGGCCGGTTGATGTCCGGTCGCGTAAGGCCGCTTGCAGGGCGGGAGCTGCCCGGAAGGTTTAAGTCGATATGCAAGACGAACACAGTCTATCAGTTACATGAGCCGGTTCTTGATGTTGCGAGTCTGGTGCAGTGTCTGGCTGATTCAAACAAGGGCAGGGCGTTTAATGCTGAAGCGATCTGTGCTGAAGCGGACGGCGATAACATGCTGCTTGAAGTCAGAACGCATAACGAAACACACTGCCTTGCTGCCCGTGCTCTGGTGTATGCCGCCGGAGAAGGTAACAAGGAAGTTGGGACATCTGCAATGCAGTGCCGACCATTGCAGATGGTCATGGTAAAAGGTGATCTGCCGGAGCTGTGGGGGCATGTTATTGAAGCGGCTGCCAATCCGCGCCTGACCATCACATCGCATAAATGCCCTGACGGGCAAATTGTCTGGTATATCGGAGGGCAGTTGGCTGAAGATGGTGTTGCCCGCTCGATCCGGCAGCAGATTGCAGCAACCCGGCAGGAATTGAGAAGGATATTTCCGGCTATGGTGCCAGACTCTCTCAACTGGGCAACGCTGCATATCAACCGCGCGGAAGGTGTTCGGGACGATGGTAAAAGGCCGGACAATCCATTCGTTGGACGGTATGGGCGGCAGATAATGGTATGGCCTGTCAAGCTGGCTTTCGCCCCTGTGGTGGCTGACGAGGTGTTGAGCCTTGTTGAGGCCATGCGGATCAGCAAGTCGCAGGCCGATGCCATGATCGAACTGCCGGAGGCAGTCGTGGGTCGGTATCCATGGGAGCAGACTGTCTGGCAGTGTGGATGATGGATATGGGAAAAATAAATAGTCATAATAATATGCAATGTCAGCTATCCCATTAAAAAATATATCCAATACCGGAATTATGGTGAGCTCACTTGGTCTGGGTACTGTCAAGTTCGGCCGTAATGAGGCGGTAAAGTATCCGCAGGGTTTTAGGATACCTGATGATAGAGCGGTTATATCGCTGTTATCCCAGGCCCATGCAGCCGGTATTAATTTATTGGATACAGCTCCGGCTTACGGTACCGCACAAAGCAGAATCGGCAGGCTCATTGGAGCAGATGATGACTGGGTTATCTGTAGCAAGGTTGGTGAGCAGTTTATTGACGGGCAATCAACATACGACTATAGCGAATCAGCAACGATATCCGGTATCGAGAACAGTCTGCAGGTGTTGCGGCGTGATGCTCTGGATATTGTGCTGATACATTCGGATGGTAATGACATGGATATTCTGCAGAATACGTCGATTGTAGAGACACTGTTGCGAATGAAAGAGCAGGGCAAGGTAAAGGCAGTGGGAATTTCAAGTAAAATGGTTGCGGGTGGATTGTATGCCCTGCAATTTTTTGATATTATTATGTGCATGTATAATATTATGGAAACAAGCGAGCTGCCGGTTATTCAGGCTGCCGGAGCAGCGGGCAAGGGAGTCTTTATAAAAAAAGGCCTGATGAGCGGTCATCTGAAAAAAGCCGGAACAGTGGACCCGTTACAGGCATGTTATCGCCATATTTTTGCTCAGCCGGCGGTCAGCAGCCTGATTATCGGTACGATCAGTCCGATGCACTTGCGGCAGAATATCGATGCTTTCCTGTCTGTCGTGAAACCAGATTGATGATGCGTCTCGCCTACAGTATTTTTATGTATCTTCTGGTGCCTCTGTTTTTATGGCGGTTGCTGCGCCGTGGTTTTAGCGACCGTGAATACTGGTATCGCTGGTCAGAACGTTTTGGCTTTAATCGACTGCCGGATTTGGCGAACGCCACTTGGGTACATGCCGTATCTGTTGGTGAGGTACAGGCCAGTGTCGCACTGGTTGAATATCTGCTGGATTCCAGACCGCAGATGCCGGTTGTCATCACAACAATGACGCCTACGGGTTCGCGGCGAGTAGTATCCCTGTTTGGCCATCGTGTGCATCATGTATATGCCCCCTATGACCTGCCGGGTGCTGTCAGCCGCTTTCTGTGTCGGGTCAAGCCGATACAGGTGATTATTATGGAGACCGAAATATGGCCCAATATGATCAGCGGGTGCCATCAGCGAAACATCCCGTTGCTGTTGGCTAATGCGAGGCTGTCAGAACGTTCTGCAAGAGGATATCGCCGTATTCAGAGACTGACTTGTCAGGCGATAAGCCATATTTCATGTATAGCTGCCCAAACTGAAAGCGACCGGCTACGCTTTATGGCGCTGGGAGCAACTGAGAATCAGGTCATTGTTACAGGCAATATAAAAATGGATATCGATTCGCTCGCCGAACTGCGTGAACAGGGCGAGGTCATCCGGCGCTGGTTGGGAGTCGGTCGTTCGGTATGGATCGCGGCAAGCACACATACCGGAGAAGAAGAGCAGGTGCTTGAGGCCCATGCGGCCGTGAAAAAAACAGTGAAGGATGCCCTGTTGGTGCTGATTCCCCGCCATCCTGAGCGTGCTGATGAGGTTGAAAGGCTGTGCCGAAAAAATCACTGGCAAGTACTCCGCCGCACATTGGAAACAGCCGACGACGAAGTGCCGGACATCTATCTGGTGGATACACTGGGAGAACTGCCACAGTTTTACTCTGCCGGTGATGTGGCATTCGTCGGAGGCAGCCTGGTGCCGATTGGAGGGCATAACATGATTGAGGCTGCAGCCCAGGGCATTGCCGTGGTATTCGGTCCCCACCTGTTTAATTTCCAGGATATAAGCTATCAATTATTACAGTCAAATGCAGCAAGGATGGTTACTAATAGTCAAGAACTTGCTCTGACCGTGGAAGAATTGCTGAAAGATGCCGATTTACGACATAAATTGGGCCGAAATGGTAAGGCATACGTTGAATCCAGCCGTGGTGCCTTACAGCGATTGATTGAGGTCGTGGCAAGGTGCTGAGATAATCTTTGTCTGGCCTGATAAAAGCCAGTCAAAGAAATGAATGGTGCCGATGTGGTGCCTGAAGCAGGGTATAATCGGTTTATGATCCTGCCTTTAGTGTCCTGAATATGAGGTTGCTCTATGTCGGCACATTCAAGGTATCTGGATATTGGGCTCGCCCCTGTAAAAAACGTGGGTTCGATGATTACATTGCTTTGCGTTGCATTGGATACAGAACTTTGATACACTCATCTTTTTCTATATTTCATTCCAGTCTGCCATGATTAGATTATTCTTTCGTGTTGAACGCTTGGGAGTTGCTATCCTGAGGATGTTGCCTCGGTATATTAGTAATAATATAAGATCACGCTATTGGGATCGACTACAGATATGGAAAATGAAATACGCCACTCCCGTTTTTATTTTTCTGCCGATGAAAGTATCGTCGACATCTTTTTATGTCTCCTTGGCAAGGCAATATCCAGGGCCAGTGTTGAGGGCACATGATCATCGCAACAATCTCATTGTAAATCGTAAAAGAGCAGCATTGAGGTATTTATATCATCTGGCATGTGTAGAGAAAAAGGCCATTAATATTATCTCGCTTGTCAGAGAGCCGATAAGTAGAGAGATATCGCAATTTTTTCAACATCTCGACGCATATACTGGAGTTCCTGATGCCCACAAAAAACTTTCTATAGATGAACTCAGAAGCATCTTTTTATCACATGAGTCGTCGGAATTTCTGCATGGAAATGCCCTTGGGTTTTTCGAAAATAACATGCTGCCGAATTTCGGCATAGATGTTTTCTCGACACCTTTCCCGGAGAATGGTATTTCCACCTACTCCAATGGCAATGTAAGGCTTTTGATAATGCGTATGGAAATAAGTGACAATGATAAGGTCGAAGCGATCAAGAGCTTTCTTGGGTTAAAGTATTTTGCACTTTATAAGTATCATATTGGAGAAAAGAATCGCTATGCAGCGACATACAGAAAATTCAAGGATGAAGTGAAGT
>JAJDYQ010000049.1 GCA_022825085.1 Gammaproteobacteria bacterium | reverse complement strand
CAAGCCAGGGATGACGGAGGTGCAGCCAGGGATGACGATTGCCATTAGACTGAAAATATCGAGTCCTGTCGCCTGATGGGCGGATTTGCCAGCTTGTTTTCGCAGAATGGGTGGCTATAATTTGTTTATCTGGAAGCATGGTCTCATTCGATACTTAATTGCCCTGTCAGGTATATTCGGTGGGCAGTCATTGCTCTAGTCACACTGTTATGGACTTGTGATAAATTAATAAACCGCGCTTTGGGTCGGATCTGCATTGATCGGAAGCGTGGTGTCCTGAATTTTATTCATTTTGGAGTATTTTATGTCTTTGACCGGTATGGCTCCCGTCAGGGGATTTTTGTTGCTGCTGTTGCTTCAGCCAGTCTCGGGCATGGCTATGGATGCGCGGCAGGTTATTGAAAGGGCGGCTGGTGATGTTATGGCGATGCTGGAAAAGGAAGCCGCAGCCGGTCGCAGTGGTACGGAAGATGCCTATTCGCTGGTAGAGGCTCATGTGCTTCCCTACTTCGACTTTGACCGTATGTCGCTTCTTATACTGGGTAATTACTGGAAGGATGCCACGGATGATCAGAAAAGCCGATTTCAGTCCGGATTCAAGCGGCTGCTGATTAATACCTATGCTTCGGCTCTGTCCGAGTATTCTTCGGCCCAGGAGATTGCCTATCTCTCGACGATTACTTCTCCTTCGAATCCCGATGTGGTTATCGTGCCGACCGAGATACGTCAGCAGGGCAGCCCGCCGATAGCCGTTGCCTATCGTATGCACAGACAGGATGAGAAGTGGCGCGTTTATGATGTTGCCATAGGTGGTATCAGTCTGGTGATGAACTATCGGGCGAGCTTCGCCGGTCAGATACGCGAAGGTGGCATTGAGAGTTTGCTTTCCAGTCTGGCATCTCATAACCAGTGATCGTCACTCTGGACTGTATCTTTATATCCCGGCAGGTGTTTCGTCTTCGCATGGCAGGATAGCCGCACTACTGTGCATTAACAGGCTCTGATTTTGAATAAACTGCTTATCAATGGCGGTAAAGCCCTGCATGGTGAAATACGTATTTCCGGTTCCAAAAACGCGGTGTTGCCGATTTTGGCGGCCACTCTTTTGACCGAAGACGAGGTGACAATTGGCAATATCCCTCATCTGCATGATGTGACTACTCTGGTTTCTCTGCTGGGCGAAATGGGTGCCGATGTCACCGTTAATGAGAGGATGAGCATCACGGTCAATGGTTCCACACTGAACACCTTCAGGGCTCCCTATGAACTGGTTAAGACCATGCGCGCTTCGATTCTTGTGCTGGGGCCGCTGGTGGCACATTTTGGGCAGGCCAATGTTTCTTTGCCCGGTGGTTGCGCTATTGGTTCCAGACCGGTTGATATGCACATCCATGGCCTTGAACAGCTGGGTGCCCGGATCAAGGTGGAAAACGGCTATATTCGCGCATACGCCGACCGGCTGAAAGGCGCTCGTATCATCATGGATGTTGTTACTGTGACAGGTACCGAAAATCTGATGATGGCGGCCTGTCTGGCGGAAGGTGTCACTGTCCTGGAAAATGCTGCCCGTGAGCCGGAGGTGCTTGACCTCGCCAGATGCCTGATCAGCATGGGCGCGAAGATTGAGGGTGCTGGAACGGATACCATTACGATAGAGGGTGTTGAGAAACTTTCCGGTGCCAGTCATACGGTATTACCTGACCGTATAGAGGCAGGAACTTTTCTGGTTGCTGCCGCGATAACCGGCGGCAGGATAAAGCTGAAGGATACATGGCCATCAATTATTGATGCGATTATTGCCAAACTGCAGGAGGCAGGGGCAAAAATCACCTCCGGCGAGGACTGGGTTGAGCTGGATATGGAGGGTCGGAGACCCAGGGCGGTTGATATCAGGACTTCGCCTTATCCCGGTTTTCCGACTGATATGCAGGCCCAGTTCACGGCATTGAATACGGTGGCATCGGGGGCCGGCGCCATCAGCGAGGCGGTTTTTGAAAATCGCTTCATGCATGTGCCTGAAATGAACCGTATGGGAGCGGATATCCGGCTTGAGGGTAATACGGCCTTCATTAAAGGGGTTCGGCGTCTGATTGGTGCTCCGGTTATGGCCACTGATCTCAGGGCATCTGCAAGTCTGGTACTTGCCGGTCTGGTGGCCGATGGCGAAACCAGAGTTGATCGTATCTATCATATTGACCGTGGTTATGAGTGTATTGAAGAAAAACTGGCGCAGTTGGGGGCCGATATTCGTCGTATTTCGTCCTGATGTTATTCACTGTGTAATGCTCGTGTAAACTCTCGCCTTCATGTCTATCGAATCCGGTAAATTAACTGTCGCGCTGTCCAAAGGACGCATCCTGAAAGAGGGGCTGCCATTATTGGCGGCAGCCGGTATAGAGCTTCTTGGGGCACCTGAAGATAGTCGCAAGCTGATATTTGCGACCAGCCATCCAGATGTGCAGGTTATTATCATCCGTGCCTCTGATGTGCCGACATTTGTTTCTTATGGGGCCGCTGACATGGGCATTGCCGGCAAGGATATTCTGCTCGAAAACGATGTCTCCGGTTTTTATGAGATGGCGGACCTGCAAATTGCCCGTTGTCGATTGATGCTGGCAAGTACGCCAGATGCGGATCTGAACAGGTCGCGCCTGAGAATAGCCACAAAGTATGTTAAAACAACACGTGACTGGTGCGCCATGCGAGGGCGTCAGATAGAGGTTGTCAGGCTCTATGGTTCGATGGAGCTGGCACCACTTGTTGGGTTGGCTGATGCCATTGTTGATGTTGTGGAAAGCGGTAATACCTTGAGAGCCAATGGTTTGGTGATGCGTGACCATGTTCTGGATATCAGTTCCAGGCTGATTGTCAATCGTGCTTCCATGAAGGTGAAGGCCGGATTGGCCAGGCCGGTCATGGAAAAAATTTCTGCCGCCGTGCCGGGCGGGGTCGTCTGAGCTGTATGCCCATGATGGAAAGACTCGATACATCCGATGCGAATTTCGCTGTCAGTCTGGAGCGGCTTCTGCAAGGTGGAGCTGATGACCGCAGGTATCAGCAGGTGGTTGATGACATTATCCGGCAGGTCAGAACCGGCGGGGATCAGGCGGTTGTTGAGCTGACCAGAAAATTTGATCGCCTGACTGTCTCATCAGTTGCCGAGCTGGCTGTGACGCCGGAACAGCGCACCCGCGCCATGCGGAATATTTCTCCCCAGCTGAGCAGCGCCCTTGAGCAGGCTGCTGAGCGGATTCGAACCTATGCGGAACATCAGAAAATAGATTCATGGCACTATAAAGAGGAGGACGGTACGATTCTGGGGCAGCAGGTAACGCCGCTTGACAGTGTGGGTGTCTATGTGCCTGGTGGCACTGCTGCCTATCCATCATCGGTGTTGATGAATGTGATACCGGCACATGTGGCCGGTGTTGATCGTATCGTCATGGTGGTGCCGACCCCTGACGGGGTCGTTAATGATGTAGTTCTCGCTGCGGCCGATATTGCGGGTGTGCATGAGATTTACCGTATTGGCGGGGCGCAGGCAGTTGCTGCGCTGGCCTATGGAACGGAGACTATCGCCCCGGTCGATAAAATTGTAGGTCCCGGTAATATCTTTGTGGCACTTGCCAAACGTCAGGTCTTTGGCAGGGTTGGCATTGACATGATCGCCGGGCCTTCGGAAATTCTCATCATCTGTGACGGAACAACCCGACCGGACTGGGTGGTCATGGATCTGTTTTCTCAGGCCGAGCATGATGTCCTTGCACAGTCAATCCTGGTGTGTCCGGACCCGGATTATCTGGATCAGGTTGAAGTCGGTATCGAAAGGCTGTTGCCGGATATGCCGCGCAGGGACACTATCCGCCAGTCTCTTGAAAATCGTGGCATACTGATTCGGGCCGTTGATATGGAGGATGCGATTGTCGTGGCCAACAAAATCGCCGCCGAACATCTGGAGCTGTCGGTTGCTGATCCGCAGGCGCTGTTGCCGAAAATCAGAAACGCCGGTGCTATTTTTATGGGTGCATTCAGCACCGAAGTGCTGGGTGATTATTGTGCAGGGCCGAATCATATCCTGCCAACTTCTGGTACGGCACGTTTTTCATCGCCGTTGGGTGTTTATGATTTTCAGAAGCGCTCCAGCATCATCCATTGCTCGCCCGATGGAGCGAAGCGGCTGGCCGGTGTTGCCAGCACGCTGGCCCATGGCGAAGGGCTTGTCGCACATGCACGGGCTGCCGAAATGCGCCTGAAGGGATGATTTTCCTGTGCCCTGCGCTTCGGCGTCGGGTTTTGATTTTGTTTGCAGGGTGATGTCGCCGGAGAGGCAATCTCATGGAGCATGTACTTTGCGTAGAGAAGGCAGGACTTCCAGACTGAATGTCATTCCCCGGCGTAATATCTTGATTTGAGTGCTCTGATTGGGCGGCGTATCGGCGACCTTGTCCAGAGTGTGTCTGGCACCCCGGATTTCCATGCCGTCAATGGCCATTATGATATCGCCTCCTCTGAGGCCGGCTTTCTCTGCGGGCCCCCCTTCCTGAACACGGCGAATCAGAGCGCCGACTCCCTTTTTTAGATCCAGTGCGGAAGCCAGACCCGGGTGTACATCCTGTACCTCGATACCCAGCCACCCGCGTGTGACATAGCCGCGGGCAATAATCTGCTGCATGATGTCTTTGGCCAGTGAGACAGGAATGGCAAAGCCGATCCCCTGCGCATTGCGGGAGTCCAGTCCCGTATTGCTGAATACGGCTGTGTTGATCCCGACCAGTTGTCCAGCGGGGTTGACCAGGGCACCACCTGAGTTGCCCGGATTAATGGCGGCATCGGTCTGGATGAAATTTTCAAACGTAGTGACGCCCAGCTCATTACGACCGGTAGCGCTGACAATGCCCATGGTGACTGTCTGGCCAACACCAAATGGATTGCCGATGGCCAGTACCAGATCGCCGACTGCAAGCTCGTCTGACTTGCCGATTTCGATAACAGGCAGCCGGTCCAGTTTGATTTGCAGGACTGCCATATCGGTTTCGGGGTCGGTGCCGATAACTTGTGCAATAACATTTCGACCGTCATTTAGCTGTATCCGGATTTCATCGGCCTCGGCAATGACATGGTAATTGGTAAGAACATAGCCCTGTGGGCTGACAATGACCCCGGAACCTAACCCGGTTTCGAGCTGCTGTTGTGGTTGGCCGATATCGCTGCCAAAGAATTCCTGCAATGCCTGATCCGGTATAAAAGGGTGGGTTTGCTGTGTGACAACGCGGGAGGTGTGGACATAGACCACCGCCGGAGCGGCACTTTTTACGGTGCTTCTGAAGCCATACTTGAGCTGGTCAGCAGACAGGCCGTCGCCCTGGGTCTCATCCGGTTTTGTGGATACCTCACGGAACTCCACAATCCTGGTTTGCGTATTAAGCCCCGGGGTAAAATAAAGGATGATGAAGGCCGCAGCCAGCCCGGCAGTGGTCCATTGCAATACAAATTGTACGATTTTCTTCATGTTGTATAAGTCCACCATAGACTACATCTTGGACCGCGATTGATAATGTACTGAACCGGGGTCTGTAATTCCAGCGATCTTTCAGGGTGGTTCAAAGTTTCGATGGACAAACATGCGCTGCTCTGTTATGGTTGTCCGTCTGAACGTGGCTCGACCATGGTGGTCGGTCGCAGAGTTTCTATTCGGGATATTCAGATTTGGAGGTATTGCATGAGCGATGATGGCCTGGATTTGCGCAGGCGGCGTTTTTTGACGGCAACAACGGTGGCTGTCGGTGGTTTGGGTGCCACATTTGCTGCTGTTCCTTTTGTTGGTTCACTGCTCCCCAGCCAGAAGGCCAAGGCATTGGGAGCACCTGTGCAGATTGATATCGGTAAAATCGAACCCGGTGCGCTGCATCGTGATGAGTGGCGTGGCAAGCTGGTTATGGTGGTGCGTCGTACCCGGCAGAACCTCGAGGACCTTGTGGCCCTTGAGGATGAGTTGCTGGATCCGGCTTCCGAGCGCGAGCAGCAACCTGAGTACGCCAGAAATTCCTATCGTTCTATCAGAGATGAATATCTGGTCATGATCGGTCTTTGTACCCACCTTGGTTGTGCGCCGACCTACCGTCCTGAGGTAGCTCCAGATGACCTGGGTCCGGAGTGGAAAGGTGGTTTTTACTGCCCCTGCCACGGTTCCCGCTTTGATCTTGCTGGCCGTGTATATAAAAGTGTGCCTGCCCCTGCTAATATGGAAGTCCCGCCCTACCGCTATCTCAGCGATACGCTGATTGAGGTGGGGGTTGGTCCGGAGGATGCGTAATGATTCATGCGATTCTTAACAAGATGGTCGCTGTTCCTGTGTCACTGCTGGCCTGGGTGGACAGGCGTTTCCCGATAACCAAAATGTGGAATGAGCATCTGGCTCACTACTATGTGCCGAAGAATTTTAACTTTTGGTACTTTTTTGGTTCTCTTGCACTGGTGGTTCTGGCTATTCAGATCATAACCGGTATTTTTCTGACAATGAACTATAAGCCGTCCGCGGCCGAGGCGTTCGCTTCCGTTGAGTTCATTATGCGCGATGTGAACTATGGCTGGCTGATCCGCTATATGCATTCTACTGGTGCCTCTGCATTTTTTATTGTGGTTTATCTGCACATGTTTCGCGGCCTGATGTACGGTTCTTACAAGCAGCCGCGCGAGCTGTTGTGGATTCTGGGCATGCTGATCTATATGACCCTGATGGCTGAGGCATTTCTGGGTTATCTGTTACCCTGGGGGCAGATGTCTTTTTGGGGTGCGCAGGTTATTGTATCGCTGTTTGAGGCCATGCCGTTTGGTATTGGCCTGCCGTTGGCAGAGTGGATTCGCGGTGACTTTACGATTTCCGATGCAACGCTGAACCGGTTCTTTGCTTATCATGTGATTGCAGTTCCTCTGGCACTGCTGGCTTTGGTGGCCGCACATATTATTGCTCTGCATGAGGTCGGCCCTAACAATCCAGATGGCATCGATATCAACGATAATCAGGATGATGATGGCGTTCCGCTGGATGGCATTCCTTTCCATCCTTACTACACGGTCAAGGATATCGTGGGTGTGGTTGTCTTCCTTATTTTCTTTTTTTCGGTAGTATTTTATGCCCCTGAGATGGGAGGCTGGTTTCTGGAGCATAACAATTTCCTGCCGGCCGATCCGTTAAAGACGCCTGAGCATATTGCTCCATTATGGTATTTCACACCGTTTTACTCGATTTTACGTGCGTTCACTTACCCGTTTCTGGGAATTGATGCCAAGCTCTGGGGCGTACTGGCGATGGGGTTTTCACAATTGTTGTTTTTCTTTCTGCCCTGGTTGGACCGCAGCCCGGTGAGGTCAATACGTTACCGGGGGCCATATTTCCGTTATGCGCTGTATTCGTTCGTGCTGGCATTTTTAGTGCTGGGTTATCTGGGAGTCAAATCCCCATCGGAAACCGACCTTTTCCTGTTTAATAATACCGTCTGGGCACAGATTTTTACTGTCGTATATTTTGCCTTTTTCCTTCTGATGCCATGGTACACAAAGATGGATAATGATGAGGACCGTCCTCTCCCTGCCAGGGTGACCGGATAATGGATATTAAAATGACCAGAAAAATTATTCTGACTGTTCTGCTTTTTGTGCCGGGATTGTTGTCTGCCGCTGGCGGTACTTCACTGCTGTACACCACGCCGCATATCAATGAGACCGACCGGGCAGCCATTCAGCGCGGTGCCCGTATTTTTGTCAACTATTGTCTGACCTGTCACTCGGCCGAGTATATGCGCTACAAACGTGTTGCGGATGATCTGGGTATCAGTGAAGATATCATGAAGAAAAACCTGATGTTTGCATCGGACAAGATTCACGAAGGCATGGTTGTTGCTATTGAGGCAGACGATGCCAGACGGTGGTTTGGTGTGTTGCCCCCGGATCTGTCGGTCATCGCACGCGCCCGTACCCGTGAATGGCTATACAATTATTTTATGACATTCTATAGGGACGACAAGAGCCCGGTCGGTGTCAATAATGCAACATTCCCCGGTGTGGCCATGCCTAATGTGCTGTGGGAGTTACAGGGTTGGCAGGAGCCGGTTTATGAAGTCCATACGAATGCCGAAGGTGAGGAAGAGCGAACCATTGTTGGTATGAAGTTGATTGAGCCGGGAAAGCAAACTGCCAAAGAATTCAAACAGACGATACGGGATCTGGTGACCTTTATGGTTTATATGGCCGAACCTGCTGAACTCGAGCGCCACCGGCTGGGATTCTGGGTATTGGCATTTCTGTTTGTACTGTTAATGATCTCTTATGCCCTGAAGCGTGAATACTGGCGGGATGTTCACTAAAAATCCGGTTTTTCACATTAATCAGGAGTTAAGTTAGTATGAGTGCGATTGCCAATCGTCGTTCGATGATGATTTTGTTTTCATCATCTACCTCTCCGTTGTCTCATTGTGTCCGTCTGGTCATGGCTGAAAAAAATATCCCCTCCGAGATTGTCGATGTCGGCTCCGAAGGGCACATGAAAGAGCTTGTTGAGATTAGCCCTTATGGCAATGTGCCAACTCTGGTAGATCGCGAACTTGTGGTTTATGACGTGAGGATTATCAGTGAATATCTGGATGAGCGGTTTCCTCATCCGCCGCTGATGCCCGCTGATCCGGTTTCTCGCACGAATTCCAGGTTGGCGTTGTATCGGGTGTTTGAAGACTGGTACAGTCTTTTGCCTGATGTGGAAAGCAGAGACCGTGAGGTGTCAGCCATCGCCAAAAAGCGGTTGCGTGAGGAGATTGCGTCCAGTGCCGATATATTTTCCGTTAAATCGTTTTTCCTCAGTGACGACATGACTCTGGTTGATTGTGCTGTGGCTCCTGTACTGTGGCGGTTGCCGTACCATCGTATTGATCTGCCGCGTCAGGCCCGAGTCATAGAGCAGTACGCCGAGCGGATTTTTTCCCGACCATCCTTTCAGGGCTGTTTGACTGAACCGGAGCGGGAAATGCAGTACTGATAGCTGACAGGCTTGCAGGCAGTACATGTGCTGGAATTACAGCAGTGCGATCATAATCTGAATGTCCAGTTCCCGGCAGCTTTCTTCCCCGAAGGTGCGGCACATAAGGATAAGTGGTGATGAAGCCGGCCAGCGGATTGATAACTTTTTGATGCGATGCTTTAAGGGTGTTCCTAAAAGCCATATTTATCGCATTCTTCGAAAAGGCGAAGTCCGGGTCAACAAAAAGCGTATCAAGCCGGCATACAGGCTGGTTACGGATGATGAGGTGCGTTTGCCGCCCGTCAGGTATGCCAGACAGCGTATGCGCCTGCCGCCTGATGCCGTACTGGCAGCCGTCGAATCCCGCATTGTGTATGCGGATGACCGGGTCATCGTTTTGAATAAACCCTCCGGTCTTGCGGTTCATGCGGGGTCGGGCATTGGCTACGGGGTGATTGATGTCTTCCGATCGTTGCAGCCCGGAAAGCCATTGTTTCTGGCACATCGTCTGGACCGTGAAACCAGCGGCTGCTTGCTGATTGCATGTGATCGTCCGGCAATGTTGTCGCTGCACAGGGCAATACATGATGGGAAAATGGATAAATATTACGCCGCACTGTTGATGGGAAGCTGGGGGCAGGGCAGGCGAACGGTTGATATTCGTCTGCAATCCGACAGGGTCGGGGGCGGCAGGCGTCTGGTTCGTGCCAGTGATGAGGGCAAGCCGGCGGTCTCTGTATTTTATCCGCTACAGGAATATGCCGGTGGTGAATGCGGCACCACTGCAACGCTGATGAAAGTCAGGTTGATCACGGGCCGCACCCATCAAATTCGTGTCCATGCTCGTGAAACCGGACATCCGCTGGCCGGAGACCGTCTCTATGGAGACAGAGGCTTCAATCAGGAAATGAAAGCAAATGGTTTGCAGCGCATCTTTTTACATGCCCGGTCGGTTGATTTTCCTCACCCTGATGATGGTCGTAAAATACATATCGAGTCACCGCTGGATGAAAATTTACAGCAGTTTTTAGAGCGCCTGCAGGTGCGCATATAACGGGGTCCCGTGAGTACTGTAAAGCAGTTTGATTTGATTGTGTTTGACTGGGATGGCACATTGATGGATTCACGTGCCCAGATTGTTGGCTGTATGCGTCAGGCATTACATGATTGCAGGTTGCCTGATATGAGTGATCTCGAACTTCAGCAGGTGATTGGTCTGGGTCTGTATGAAGCGGTTCGCCAGCTTCTCCCTGAACAGTCCGGCGCTGTTATTGAACAGGTGGTTGAGGCTTACCGAATGCGCTGGCTGGATGCACCACCGGGATTGAGCCGGTTTTTTGAGGGTATTGAGGCATTGCTTTATACACTGTCTGATAGAGGTGTATGTATGGCGGTCGCAACCGGCAAGAGTCGGAGGGGGCTGGACAGGCAGTTTTCTGAAACCGGTACCGGGCATCTGTTCGCTGCTTCCCGCTGTGCGGACGAAACCCGATCAAAGCCTGCCCCTGACATGCTGCTGGAAATTCTTGAAATGCTGGCAAAAAAACCACAGGATACGCTGATGGTCGGCGATAGTACTTATGACCTGCAAATGGCCCGATCTGTCGGAGTTGACCGACTGGCAGCCGGTTATGGTGTTCATGATACAGAGCAGTTGAGCGCATATAACCCCATCGGTATGATGAGAACCCCCGGTGAGCTTGTGAAATGGTTTGAACACAATATGTCAGGTGCGGATCGAGAGCGGTCAGATACTGTGATCCCGAAAGGCTCTGGTTAAGCTGGAGCATTCATTGAATTTTATCCGAGGTAAATATTATGGATGATAAAGCTGGTAAAACGACAAACTTTGAACAGGATGTTGTAGAAAAGCTCGCCTTTGCGGCGATTAATGAGCAACGTCGGACTCGACGGTGGAGAATCTTTTTTATCTCCCTGTTTTTTATTTATCTGTTTTCAATTCCATTGCTGATGAGCGGCAAGCTGGATTTTGATATGGAAACCAGTCAAAAGCATACGGCGCTTGTTGATTTGTATGGCGTTATCAGTCCGGAGTCGGAGGCCAGTGCTGACAAGGTGGTGACGGCGCTTCGGGATGCCTTTGCAGACAAGAATACGGCAGGTGTGATTCTGAGAATTAACAGCCCTGGAGGGAGCCCTGTTCAATCCAGCTATATTTACATGGAAATGAAACGTCTGCGTGAAAAATATCCGAATATACCGCTTTATTCTGTCATCTCTGATCTTTGTGCATCGGGAGGCTATTATGTTGCTGTCGGGGCTGACAGGATTTATGCAAATGAATCAAGTATTATTGGTTCTATCGGCGTTATTATGAATGGTTTTGGCTTTGAGGGAACCATGGAAAAGCTCGGTGTGGAACGTCGTTTACTCACGGCAGGAGAGCATAAAGCCCTGATGGACCCGTTCTCACCGGTGGATGAAGTCGAAAAAGCCCATCTTCAGATCATGCTGGGGGAGATTCACCAGGACTTTATAAAGACGGTGCGGGAGGGGCGGGGTGACAGATTGCCTCGTGACGAGGCGTTATTCAGTGGCTTGGTCTGGACCGGTGAAAAAGCCAGAGAGCTTGGTTTGATAGACGAGTTCGGCAGCGCCGGATATGTCGCACGGGAAATTATCAAGGCTGAAGATATAGTAAATTACACCCTGAAAAAAGATATTATCGGTAGAATTTCAGATAATCTCGGTGTCGCTATCGTCAATCAACTCAGTAAAATCTGGTAATCAATCGTGCTGGGCAGCCCTTTTACTATGAGGGTGCATACTTAGTTTGTTGTGTTCCCTGTCTATATGGTGTGCCAGATCAAGTTCCAGCCGCGATATGCCGCCTGTACTGTGAGTTATGAGATTAACAGACACACGATTATAGACATTACACCACTCTGGATGGTGCCCCATCTCTTCGGCTATATCTGCGACGGCCTGCATAAATGCCATGGCGGTTATGAAGTCGCGGAATACAAAATTCGTATGCAGCTTTCCTGCGGATACCTGCCAGAGATTCCGGTTGCCGGCGTTTAACGGGTTCAGCCTGTGCCGGATTTCTTCTTTGGTCAATGAATATACACCAGACATCAGGTATTGTCCGGCGTTGCAGTCAGAACATCTATTCCCCAGTTATCAAGCAGGCGAACCAGTTGAATAAGCGGTAAACCAATGAGCGAACCGGGATCATTGCCTCTTAGTCTTTCAAACAGGGCGATACCCAGCCCCTCGGCTCTGAAGCTGCCGGCACATTGATAGGGTTGCTCTGTTTTCAGATAGTAATCTATCTGGTGATCGGTAAGTTCCCTGAAAATAACATCAAAGGGATCAACCAAAGACTGATACCGGTCCTTTTCGATATGGTACAGGCATAACCCGGTCAGAAATCGTACTTTCCTGCCCGAGGCCCGTTGAAGCTGTCTCAGGGCATGATCATAATTGCCTGGTTTGCCGAGAATCTCGTCATCGATAACGCAAACCTGATCGGAACCAATAGCCAGACCGGAAGAAAAATGTTTGCGGGCCGCCCTGGCTTTGGCAATGGATAAACGCTCAACCAAAGCCTCCGCCGATTCACCATCTTGAACAGACTCATCAACTTCCGGTTTGCAGGTTTGAAATGTCAGGTTCAGGCGGGCCAGCAGATCCCGACGGAATGGAGACGTTGAGGACAAAATCAAAGGCAGCTTGCTCATGGATTTACCGTGATTCCTCCACACTCAGAACCTCGCCAATGATTGAGATCCTGGGCTTTCAATAATATAAAAAAGAACAAACATGCCGTTACACCCTGCAAACGGTCAACCCTGTTGACTCAGCCTGCCTGATTTATGCCAAGCGGGTCATCAGGATTAACGCCATCCATAAATGGCTTCCGCCTGTTCGTATGAGTAAGCTGATATATCAGGCCGACCCAGTTTCCCATTACGGACTCCGCCGTATCGTGCCACGTATTATCAATATGAGGAACAATGATAGATTCCGGGAACTCTGGAATTTTCCCTCCATTGCGTGTCCTGTCAAGTAAAAGCTGGCCATACTCGCTGAGTATGGCCTGTTCGCGTGGATACAGATAGTTGATCGGGAATGGTGGGTAGCTATCGATTTGTCCCTCGGCATAAAGCTGCAAGTCACGCTTGTACTCTTTAAGAAGGGAGACAGTATCATATTCCTGATGACCCTGAAAAAAGACAAAGCGCAGCCCATCGGGGCTGGTGGCCAAATGTACACCAATCTCGCTTTCCACCAGTATGTGAAGGCCAGCGTCTCTGAACTGTTGTGCACTAATCGTATTCCAGCGGGAATGGGGGACATCGAAACGGCTGTTGATGTCGATGACAAGGGGATGCTGAGGCATGACGACTCTATGCGGATAAATACCCCAGATTTTTTTTGGTTGTGGCATACGCTTTTGTCCGTATCGGAATTCGAGTACCGCATGTGTTGCCAGACAGGAGCACAATGTTGAGGTTACATTATCATAGGCCCAATCGACAACCCGGATCAGAGGTTCCCGAAAAGGCTGGCAGGTCAGGTCCGGGCCGACGATATTCGCACCGGTGATAATGAGGGCATCCAGCCCCTGTTCCTGAATCTGCTCAAAAGATTCATAGTATCGATCAATATGCGCCTGTGCTTTTGTACCACGCTTTAACTCCGGCAGAGTGAACGGGTGGATGTAAAATTGTGCAATGGAGTTGCTTTGGCCGATCAGTCGGAAAAACTGCCTTTCGGTTGCAGCAAGCGCTGCGTCAGGCATCATATTTAACAGGCCAATATGCTGCTCTCTGATATCCTGCTGGCGTGCGGCTGTTTCACTGAGTACGGTTTGTCCATTTTGACGCAGCCGCTCAAATGACGGAAGTTGATTATGATTAACCAGAGGCATGTACTACTTTCTCGCTATTGCAGCTTCAAGTAATTCAAGGAATCCGTCTTCATCTTTTATTCCAGCCACCTCCTGTGAAGTGACCGTATAGCCATGCGGATCGGCGATGGCCTCATAGCGAGGTATCCGGGAATGAAACAGCCGGGGGAAAATCCAGCGGGTAAATTCATCTGGATCCATTTGGGCTGCGTATTGCAGATTATTTTCATTCAAATAGATCGCTAATTGCTCATCAAGAAATTCCTGACGGTAGTAAAGTGGTTTGGGTGCGCTCTGTGCGCGTCGTATTAACTCTTCCTCTTCCTCGCGGTCCGTGATCCGGATATAGAGTATCAGGGTATGCTTTACCAGCAGGTCAATCGGCCCGGGGTCGGTTAGCTCGCACAGTGAGCCGCCGACATCGTTGATGAAATTCTGATAGCCATATATTTCCCCGGCTTTGCGGATAAATTTCGGAACATCATACATGGCGGCCACTTCTGCATCATGGTATCTGGCCTGGCGCTGATGAAAGTCCTCAAGCGGTACACCGCCACGCTCTGGATCGCCAGGTTTGCCGACATAGCTAAGCACTGGGCCAAGATCGTTGATGCGGATATTGTTGCGGATATAAATCCAGTCCCGCCGTAACAGATCACGCAAAAAGGGAATATCCATGGCCTGCCGCTTTACCAGGTCCAGGATCGGTTCATCAAGATAGCGGGTGCCGATTCGGTAATCGCTCGAATAATGAAACCAGCCACATCCTCTCAATATGCCTGATAGATAAGTCTTGCCCACGCCTGACATGCCTAACAGGGTAATTCGTTTATTTTTCCAGGCACGGAACTCATCAACTGAAAATAACACCAGGACTCTCCGGTATATCGCTGTCTATAACTGGGAGCAGACTATACCAGAATTGCTATTGATAATCGCTTGTTTGGGTGTCAGAGGCATTGAGTGTCTGGTGCATTGTGGCCCCTTGCCCATCATTGGTGATCCAGGCATGAGCGAAAATGGATACTTATCAGATCGCCTAACAGATGAGGCTTTATGAGCAGTTTTCTAAGAGGCCGCTGATTCAGTTTACCCTTTCCAGAGCACTCTAGAAATCGAGTAGAATAACGGCTGATTCTTATCAGCACTTTGTGCTATAATATACTTTTAACCCTTTTGCATTGCAGCAAGTATCCTTTGGACCAGCATTTCTATGGGTTGTACATAAAGCAATGGGTTTTGGAGTTTCAGTAGCTATGCCAAAATATGTTTTCATGCTATTTAATTCTAGGGAGTGGCCTATAAGATTCCTGAGCCGTTTTTACCACATTATATTGATTTACGGCCCGCGGTTATTGCAGGCTTCCATTTTTGGTTTGAAAAGACCGGGCTGGTACAAAAAAATAACTCACGCTTATATCCTTATCGACGGTTATCCGCGCTCCGCTAATACATTTATGTGCGAAGTATTTTATCGCGGCAATCCAGACATTGATGATAAGATCGCTCATCATAGTCATTCGTCGATAATAACTGCGATAGCGTGTCGCCATGGCATACCGGTGATTCTTTTGATCAGACATCCATTGGATGCTATACGCTCATACCTCATATTTCAAATGAAAGAAAAACCTATAAATGGTATGCTAATAAATCATGCTCTACAGCAATATGCGGACTTCTACAATGACCTGTATTCGCTACGCGACAACTTTTTGATAGCCGACTTTGAGACGGTCATCAAGAATCCACAGGTAGTCATAAATCGGTGCAATCGCAAATTCAATACATCGTTCAAATATATTGAAGACACTGAACAGGCCATATACACTTATCTGGATGACGAGAAACCAGTTACCTGTAAGCATGTACCGGATCCAGTCAAGGAACAACTCAAGGAAAAGATTGAAATTGACCAAAACGGCGCTTTGTATAAGAGAGCCTTGCAGCTTTATCATCTTTACCAGCAGGTGGCTAGCTGAGAAACTTTCTATGCGACATCATATTCTGCCTGTTCTGTTAAAAAACTGAAAAAGTGGTCAGCGGACCCATGATGCATTACTGATACTTGAGACTTTGCTCTTACGGAACCCGATTTCCATCCGCTACCACTTCTGTCTCTGGACAGAGATGGGAGCCGGTTTAGGGAGTACCGTAACATTTGGCATGGCTTTGTAAAAAATGATAGTATTGGTGTCTCCTGCTTTTAACGTATCAATATATTCATGCAAATCCGATTTCTGGGCAGGCACTTTTGAAACAGGAATCTAAATGCCGAAATTGCAGCCCGGACTGAATGAATGGAGGTTCCCTGATGTGCGTGCCAGAGTCCATAGATAAATCATCCCGGCATACGCCGATCATGGCCCAGTATCTGTCAATCAAGAAGGAATACCCGGATACTCTGCTTTTCTATCGTATGGGTGATTTTTACGAGCTGTTCTACGACGATGCCCGAAAGGTGGCCAGATTGCTGGATATTAATCTTACTCAGCGAGGCAAATCTGGAGGGCAGGCAATACCGATGGCAGGCGTTCCCTATCATGCTGCCGAAGGTTATATCGCAAGGCTTATTCGTCAGGGTGAATCGGTAGCCATCTGTCAACAGGTCGGTGATCCGGCGACTGCGAAAGGCCCTGTTGAGCGCAAGGTTGTGCGGGTTGTCACGCCAGGCACGGTTACCGATGAAGCCTTTCTTGCAGAACACCAGCAAAATCTGCTTGCCTGCGTATATCCGGGGAATGGATATGGTCTGGCAAGCCTTGATCTCAGTACCGGTCATTTCATTGTGCAGGAAATGGATTCTGCCAATATGCTGGCAGCCGAGATTGAGCGCCTGCAACCGGCTGAATTTCTGTTGCCGGAAGACAGTGATATACCGGCAACGCTGCCGGTGCGGTGCGCACAGCGTCAGAGACCCTTATGGTATTATGATCATGAAAGTTGCCACCGGCTGTTGTGTGACCAGTTTCATGTCCATGATCTGGCCGGGTTTGGCCTGCAAGAGCTGACTTTGGCAACCTCGGCGGCAGGCTGCCTGCTGCAATATGTCCAGGAAACCCAGAAAAGTGCATTGAATCATCTGCAGGGAATTCGTGTTGAAAATGGCCATGACTTTCTGGTGTTGGATGCCGTAACGCGAAAAAACCTGGAGATCAGCCATAATCTGCAAGGCGGCAGAGACAATACCCTGTTGCAGGTGATTGATAATACCGTAACGGCAATGGGTGGCCGGCTGATACATCAGTGGATATCCCAACCCATTCGAAATATCCCGGACCTGAAGCGGCGGCATCAATGTATTTCCCGATTGATCGATACCGATATCAATCAATCACTGCAGGATTTGTTACGTGGACTGGGGGATATCGAAAGGATTACCGGTCGAATCGCATTGAAATCTGCCCGGCCAAGAGATCTGGCGATTTTGCGTGACAGCCTGTCAGCTCTGCCCCATGTACAGGAATTGATTGGACAGGCAGGGTTGCCGGAGCTGGAGCCGATCCTGGTCCGCATACAACCGTACCCTGATATCGAGCAACATTTGGCAAAGGCGATTATAGAGCAGCCCCCCATGTTGATACGCGATGGAGGAGTGATGGCAAATGGCCATGACTCGGAGCTTGATGAGCTACGTGCCATACGCGATAACGCCGACCAGATGTTAATTGATATGGAAATTCGTGAACGCAAAAACAGCAATATCCCCGGATTGAAATTCGGTTACAACAAGGTTCACGGTTACTATATTGAACTGAGTCGGCTGCAAAGCGAACGGGCGCCGGCACACTATATCCGGCGTCAAACCCTGAAAGCTGTTGAACGCTTTGTCACCCCGGAACTCAAGGATTTTGAAGACAGGGTGCTTTCAAGTCGGGAACGTGCATTGAGCCGGGAAAAATATCTCTATGAAGAGCTGCTGAACTGGTTGCAGCCTCACCTGCCGACCCTCCAGCAACTGGCTGCCGCGCTCGCCACCCTGGATGTTCTTGGTAATCTGGCAGAGCGTGCCATAACATTGAACTTGAGCCAGCCTGTTTTTATGGACCAGCCGGGCATTGAAATTTCGCAGGGCTGGCATCCAGTTATCCGGCAGGCACTCACGGGAGACTTTATTGCCAACGATACGCGACTGGATAACGAACAGCGCATGTTGCTGATTACCGGCCCGAACATGGGGGGCAAATCCACATACATGCGACAAACCGCGCTGATTGTCCTGATGGCCCATACCGGTAGTTTTGTGCCGGCCGCCTCATGCCATATCGGTCAGATTGACCGCATCTTCACCCGCATTGGTGCATCCGATGATCTGGCCAGTGGACGTTCCACCTTCATGGTGGAAATGACGGAAACGGCCAGCATACTGAGCAATGCTACCGAAAACTCTCTGGTACTTATGGATGAAATCGGGCGCGGCACCAGCACATATGATGGCCTTTCGCTGGCCTGGGCCTGTGCGATTGATCTGGCCACCCGCCTCCGGGCCTTTACGCTGTTTGCCACGCACTACTTTGAACTGACCACCCTGCCGGAACAATACACCCATATCAGCAATGTCCACTTACACGCTGTCGAGCATGGAGACCGTATTGTATTCATGTACACCGTTAATGACGGACCGGCCAGCCAGAGCTATGGATTGCAGGTGGCAGGGCTTGCCGGAGTGCCCCGGCATGTCATCAAACTGGCGCAGCAACGCCTTGACGAACTGGAAAGCCAGTCGCAGACAACCGGCAGCACAAAGCCACAACTCAACCTGTTTGCCGCCAATGAAGAAAGCGCCACCCCCCCCAATCCACTCAATACCATGCTCGAATCCATCAACATTGATGAGCTTTCACCCCGCGAGGCATTGAATCTGCTTTACTCGATGAGGGAAGAACTGGGGAAACATTGAGTGGGCATTTTCATGTATTTTGGGCGAAAGTATTCATTGACACCGTAAGCCTTCCGGTCAGGCAGGACAATACAGTTCAAAAGTAGAAAACCTGGCGTTGTTGAGAGCCTCGACCTGTAAAGTGCGATATGTGGTGGACACATACAGGCTATCTTGGAGCAGAGTATTGCTGCTCAAGGATATGATAGCCCGGCTTGTCCAACTCCAGAAAATATCCATATACACTCAGCAACATATCAACCGGGATAATTCTCTGAATCTTTATCTGGTTATTCGCGAAAACGGATTCTACAATTCTGAAGATTGACTCTATTTCAAGGTCAACCGGATCCTTTATCCCGTAAAAAACCCATGCGCGTTCCCATGCTGATGCGGTCATGCTGGAAAATGAGTCCTGTCGTTCTGTGATGAAAATCACATCGCCCGCCTCATTGCCGGAATGTTGGAACACCTTGCCTTGTATCTCGGATATTCCTGTTGCCAGACTAACCGAATCGCAGTTCCTTGCCAGCCTGTATGGTTTTTCGCAGCTGATACTGAGTGCGCCAACCGATTTTCCGTAGCGATCATCCCTTACTATCGGAGCGGCGCAGGCATGTAAGGACCCCAGCAGTAGCAGTATGAGTAGTTTTTTGATCATGGCAGTGTGGGTATGGCGTAGTAATCACATTTTTTCTGTATTGCCTTTTGCTTCATTTCCTCGAATTCTATTTTATAGGCGCGAAGCTTATGCTTTTCCGCATCGGATAATTCTTCATGACCCAGGCCATCAAGCGCTTGAAATGTGCCTCCGAGCATCAGACCCCCGGCAATGAGTGCGCCGAGCGGAGTAAGAATCAGCGAACTCGCCATTGCCGATCCAACTCCTGCACTGACCACGCCGCCAGCAACTTTGCGGACGCTTTCTTCATCTTCATGGTTGGTAAACAATGCCTTCGCTTCATTGGCTTTGTATTCCATTGCCTTCAACAGCCTTTGGCAGTCGTAATCGGCATATACACGCTTTGCCATCTGCGAAATTATCTCCGCCTCACACAGCGTGCCTGTTTGGCACTGGGCCAAGATCGTTCTCGCTTGCTCCGACATCTCACTCGCCGTTAGTGGCCTTTCAGGTCGAGTAGTGCAACCGGATAGCAATAAAGCCAAAGCAAGCGATGTCATGCGTAAAAAATGGATTCTCATAACTGTTCCTCCATACCGGAAATTTTCAATTTGATTAAGGTATCGGCTTCAAACTAAGAAATCCTTAGTTTTTCTCAGGCAAGCATACTAAGAAAATCTTAGTATGTCAACATTAAGAGTCTTTTTTTGTGGTTCAAATCCGTAATCCGGTTAAAATCCGCTTGAGACAGAT
Organism: Gammaproteobacteria bacterium; assembly: GCA_022825085.1. Classification (GTDB taxonomy): domain Bacteria; phylum Pseudomonadota; class Gammaproteobacteria; order JAJDYQ01; family JAJDYQ01; genus JAJDYQ01. The sequence continues at coordinate 13,294 of JAJDYQ010000049.1, read as the reverse complement.
ACGGACTGCGGCAGGCTATTCTCAAAAGCAGCTTGGTATTGAGGCCGGAATCGACGAGTTTTCAGCCAGTGCCCGGATGAATCAGTATGAGACCGGCAAGCATGTCCCGGATTTTCTGACGCTGAAAAGAATCGCTATGGTATTGAATGTGCCGGTTGCCTATTTTTATTGCGAGGATGACAACCTTGCCGAACTGGTCGGTCAGTGGGACACAGTATCCAGGTCGGTGAGAAACAAAATAAAGGCTGCCTTGAGCGCCGGTGAAAGGCGTAAATAGCTTTTTGTCGTGTGGCGGCAGTCTATTGTCCCTGCCTGATTTTTGATAGCATACGGGACTGTCCACTCCTGATAAGATGATCATGGGACTGACCAACGCAAAAATTGAACTCAAAAATCCACGAGAACCTGATCTGGAAGCAGTGATAGTGGATGCTCTGGCGGATACGGGCGCGGTGCATTTATGTATCCCCGAACATATACGTATTCAGTTGAAACTTGATGAGATTGATAAAAAACAGGTTACTTTGGCTGATGGCAGTCGGAAACGGGTTCCCTATGTGGGTCCCGTTGAACTGAGGTACGCTAACAGAACCGGTTTTGCCGGCGCTCTGGTTTTGGGTGATCAGCCGCTATTGGGCGCGATCCCGATGGAAGATATGGATTTGGTGGTTATACCGGGCAGCCGGCAGGTTGTGGTTAATCCCGGCAGCCCCGATATTGCTTCGTCCATTGCGAAATAAGCCGCTGGTTTTACAGGGATGAGGCAGCTCGCGCCGGGCTTGCAGCAGGAGGTGGCGGGGCACTGTCGTGAGAATATCCTCATCCTGGGTGCGCTGCCCGGCAGAGTCGCACCTGCTATGCGGCTTTATCCAATGCCTGCTCTATGTCGGCGATAATATCGTCGATGTGCTCTATCCCTATTGACAGCCTGACCAGATCTTCGGATACGCCGGCGCGTTTCAGATCGGTTTCCGATAGCTGGCGGTGAGTTGTGGTGGCGGGATGGCAGGCCAGTGAGCGGGCATCACCGATATTCACCAGACGCAGAATCAGTTGCAGGGCATCGATGAATTTGGCACCTGCCTCGGTGCCGCCCTGAATGCCGAAACTCAGGATGCCGGATGCCTTGCCGCTCATATAACGATCTGCCAGTGGCTTGTCGGGGTGATCATCCAGACCGGCATAATGAACCCACTGCACACGCGGATGCTTTTGCAGATAGCGGGCCACTGCGAGTGTGTTATCGCAATGTCGCTCGACGCGCAGCGGCATTGTCTCCAGCCCCTGCAGGATCAAAAAGCTGTTCATCGGCGACAGAGCGGCCCCCATATTGCGCAGCGGCACAACGCGGGCCCTGGTAATAAAAGCGGCTTCGCCCATTTCTTTCACATAGCTGATGCCGTGATACGACGGGTCAGGCTCTATCATCATCGGATAGCGGTCGGCATGTTCCTGCCACGGGAAGCGCCCTGAATCAACAATAATGCCGCCGATGCTGTTGCCATGTCCGCACATGTATTTAGTCAGGGAATGCACGACAATATCCGCGCCATGCTCAAAGGGTCGGCACAGATAAGGGGTCGGTACCGTATTATCGACAGCCAGCACAACGCCATGACGGTGGCAGGTCTCGGCAAGTGCCGCCAGATCGCTGATATCGCCTGCCGGGTTGCCCAGCGATTCACAAAAAACCAGCCTGGTTTTTTCATCAATCAAGCCGTCTATCTGCCCATCCTCGGTAAAGCGCACCTCTATGCCCAGACGTGGCAGTGTATGGGCGAATAAATTATAGGTTCCGCCATACAACCGGCTTGTTGAAATAATGTTATCGCCGCTATCGGTGAGGGTAAATATGGTATTGGTGATAGCCGCCATTCCGGCCGACAGGGCCAGTGCGCCTACGCCGCCCTCCATGGCAGCGACACGCTTTTCCAGCACATCGGTGGTGGGATTCATAATCCGGGTATAGATGTTGCCGGCCTCTTTCAGGTCGAACAAATCGGCACCGTGCTGAGTATCTCTAAAGGTATAAGCAGTGGTTTGGTAAATCGGTGTAACAGCGGCACGTGTTGTCGCTTCGCATTCATACCCGGCATGTATCGCGATTGTCTCCAGTTTCATGTCTTGCTCCATAATGTGAAAAGGATTATTGGTTTCCAGATAATAAAGCAATAGCAGCAATTACTTTAAGAAAGCCCTGGCGGATGACCCATGGTAGCACGTGATGATTTGAAAAACATGGAAGAGCGGCATCCGGTGGGCGACTACCCGCAGCTCAATGCCAGATGCCATGCAGCCAGGGTTTCCCGCCCACTACGCAGAGCAAGCATAGCCTGAATTTATACTGTGTATTAGTAAATTGTAAACAATTATGGACTAAAATACTGGATATTCAGATGTTTCAAGGGTATATTTCAAGATATTGTCAACAATCCACAATCTGATTTGCCAACAGTCGCACATATTTCCGGCACCACGCTGGCCGATAATCTGAGAGAAAAGCTGATTTCGGCCATTATCGATGGTGAAATTCCACAGGGTACCAAGATCAGTGAGATGCAGCTTGCCTCCCGCTATGGTGTCAGCCGTGGGCCGCTGCGTGAGGCCATTCGTGATCTCGAAGGTCTGCGGCTGGTGCAGCGGCGTCCTCATGCCGGAGTGCGCGTGATTTCACTGAATTGTGCAGAACTGCGGGAGATATTTACGATTCGTGAGGCACTGGAAGGCATGGCCGCGCGTCTGGCGTCTGAAAACATGTCGGATGAGGATGTTCACGCTCTCGGTGAACTGCTCCGGTTGCATGAGACAGAGGTGCGCAACAGTGATGGAGAGCTGTACTTTCGTCAGCAGGGTGAACTTGATTTTCACATGCAGATTTTGAAAGGAAGTGGCAATCGACGCCTGTATAAACTGATGGGTGAAGAGCTGTATCAGCTTATCCTCATGTATCGTCGCCAGCCAGGTCAGCGTCAGGCGCGTGCCGATCTCGCACTTGACGAGCACCAGCGCATTTTTCAAGCCATTCAGGCACGCGACGGCGAACTGGCAGAAATTCTGATGCGCCGTCATATTCGGGGTGCCCGTCTGGCCCTGCGGCACTGCATGGAGGACAGCCCATGACGCCGGGGATGAAATTTCGGCAGGCTGTTGAGCACGGTAATCCCCTGCAAATCGTAGGGACGGTCAACGCCTACAGTGCCATCATGGCAGAAAAGGTCGGGCATAAGGCTGTTTACCTGTCCGGCGGTGGTGTTGCGGCGTGCTCATTCGGCATTCCTGATCTGGGCATTACCACCATGAAGGACGTACTGGAAGATGTTTATCGTATTACGGACGCCTCCAGTCTGCCTTTGCTGGTTGATATTGATACGGGGTGGGGCGGTAGCTTCAATATTGCACGCTGCATCCGGGAGATGGTGCGTGCGGGAGTAGCCGCCGTGCATATTGAGGATCAGGTGATGCAGAAACGCTGCGGTCATCGCCCGAACAAGGCCATCGTTTCTCGGCAGGAAATGACAGACCGCATCAAGGCGGCTGTGGATGCCCGCAACGATCCGGACTTTGTTGTCATGGCACGCACGGACGCATTGGCGGTGGAAGGTATGGACCGGGCAGTAGAGCGTGCCATTGCCTGCGTGGAAGCCGGTGCAGATATGATTTTTCCGGAGGCGGTCAATACGCTGCAACAATACCGCACCTTTGCCGATGCCGTTGGCGTACCCTGTCTGGCCAATATCACCGAGTTTGGAGCCACCCCGCTATTCACAGCCGAACAACTGGCTTCGGCCGGCATCAAGATGCAACTGTTTCCATTGAGTGCCTTCCGTGCCATGAGTCTGGCGGCCTTGAATCTCTATCAGCAGATTCTGCAAACAGGCACACAACAGGCCCTGGTGGAAAACATGCAGACCCGCATGGAATTATACGACTTTCTGGACTATCAGAAATATGAGCAAAAACTGGATGAGCTATTCGCTCGTGAAGCAGAGCAAATCCCCCCTGAATGAGGAGAACCATAGAATGACTGATCAAAATTTACCTAAAGCAAAAAAATCCGTGGCATTATCCGGTACCCCAGCCGGTAACACCTCGGTATGTACAGTAGGGCGCACCGGCAACGACCTGCATTATCGTGGCTACGATATTCTGGACCTTGCCGGGGCCTGTGAGTTTGAGGAGATTGCCTATCTTCTGATTCACGGTTCCCTGCCGAATCACGCGCAACTGACGGCTTATAAAGCCCGCTTAAAGTCACTGCGCAGTCTGCCCATGGCTGTCAGGCAGGCCCTGCAGGCCCTGCCACCGACAACGCACCCAATGGACGTGATGCGTACCGGTTATTCCGTTATGGGTTCATGCGTACCGGAGAAAGAATCACACCCTGAAAATGAAGCTCGTGACATTATTGATCGCCTGCTGTCATCATCGGTCTCCATGCTGCTGTATTGGTACCACTATGCCATCAACGGCATCGAGATTAAGGTAGAGACGGAACAGGACTCCCTCGGCGGTCATTTTCTCGAACTTCTGCACGGTGAAAAGCCCCGCGAGTCATGGGTACGTGCCATGCACACCTCGATGATATTATATGCGGAACATGAATTTAACGCCTCGACATTTACGGCGCGTGTTATAGCCGGCACCGGTTCCGACCTGTACTCCGCATTAACCGGTGGCATCGGTGCCCTGCGCGGTCCCCGGCATGGCGGAGCCAATGAAGAAGCATTTCGCGTTCAGAGTCGATATGGTTCGGCTGATGAAGCGGAAGCGGATATCCGCGAGCGTGTGGCCCGCAAGGAGATCATACTCGGCTTTGGTCACCCAGTTTACACTATATCCGATCCCCGCAATGAAGTGATTAAGAGTCTGGCGCAGTCACTGTCCGAAGAGAATGGCAATATGCTGATGTACGATGTGGCAGAGCGGCTGGAGTCGGTGATGAAAGAAGTAAAAAACATGTTTCCTAATCTGGACTGGTTTTCGGCAGTCTCCTACTACCAGATGGGCGTGCCGACCGACATGTTCACACCGCTGTTTGTCATTGCCCGCACTGCCGGCTGGGGAGCGCATGTGATAGAGCAGCGTCAGGACGGTAAAATTATCCGTCCTTCTGCCAATTATATCGGGCCTGAAAACCGTGAACTTATTCCGCTTGATCGGCGTTGAGCGGGCAAAGGCATGAATACGGATTACCGACAACCACTGCCGGATACCGACCTGGACTACTTTGATACCCGTGCGGCAGTAGAAGCCATCCAATCGGGTGCCTATGCAAAACTGCCTTACACATCGCGTGTGCTCGCAGAGCAGCTTGTACGCTGCTGTGCGCCAGCGATGCTGACAGACTCGCTCCGGCAGATCGTTGAACGCAAGCGGGATCGGGACTTCCCCTGGTATCCGGCCCGCGTGGTATGCCATGACATACTGGGACAGACGGCACTGGTTGATCTGGCTGGCCTGCGGGACGCGATTGCCGGGCAGGGTGGTGATCCGGCGCAGGTGAATCCGGTTGTTCCGACACAACTGATCGTCGATCATTCGCTGTCGGTTGAGCATGCCGGCCATGACCCGGATGCCCTGCAAAAGAACCGTGCCATAGAAGATCGTCGTAACGCAGATCGTTTTCACTTTATCGAATGGGCCAAAACCGCCTTTGACAATGTGGATGTGATACCGGCCGGCAATGGCATCATGCACCAGATCAACCTGGAAAAAATGTCTCCCGTCATCCAGAGCCGTGCGGGCGTGGCCTTCCCGGACACCTGCGTCGGTACCGACTCGCATACGCCACATATTGACTGTCTGGGCGTGATAGCCATTGGTGTGGGAGGTCTGGAAGCCGAAACCGTCATGCTGGGGCGCCCGACCATGATGCGCCTGCCGGAAATCATTGGTGTTGAACTGACCGGCAAACGTCGGCCCGGCATTACCGCTACCGATATTGTGCTGGCATTAACCGAATTTCTACGTAATGAAAAAGTCGTGTCAGCCTATCTGGAATTTCATGGCGAGGGTGCGGCGGGCCTGACCATTGGTGACCGCGCCACGATTTCCAATATGACGCCGGAATTTGGTGCCTCGGCCGGTATATTCTATATTGACTCGCAAACCATTGACTACCTGAAATTGACCGGACGCGATGCCCATCAGATTGAACTGGTAGAAAACTATGCCAAAGTAGCCGGACTATGGACAGATGCCCTGCAGGATGTCAGTTATGAACGGATGCTGACGTTTGACCTGTCGAGCGTTGGGCGTACCATGGCCGGGCCTTCCAGCCCCCATCGCCGCCTGCCGACGGCGGCGCTGAAGGAACGCGGCATTGCTGGAGAATGGCAGGAAAAACCCGGCGAGATGCCGGATGGTGCGGTTATCATCGCGGCGATCACCTCCTGTACCAATACATCCAACCCGCGCAATGTAGTGGCGGCCGGTCTGCTTGCCCGCAGAGCGAATGCACGGGGCCTGGTCCGTAAGCCCTGGGTGAAATCTTCATTCGCGCCGGGTTCCAGAGTAGCGAAACTGTATCTGCAGGAAGCCGGTTTGTTATCCGAACTGGAAAAGCTGGGGTTTGGGATAGTCGCTTATGCCTGCACCACCTGTAACGGTATGAGTGGTGTACTGGAACCAGAGATTCAACAGGAAATTATCGAACGTGATCTTTATGTTACAGCGGTACTGTCCGGCAATCGTAACTTTGACGGTCGTATCCACCCGTATGCAAAGCAGGCCTTTCTGGCATCGCCGCCGCTGGTGGTAGCCTATGCCATTGCCGGCACGGTCCGCTTCGACATTGAAAATGACATCCTGGGCAATGATGCCGAGGGAAATCCGGTCAGGCTAAAAGACATCTGGCCGTCAGATGAAGAGATTGATGCCATTGTTGAGCAATACGTCAGGCCGGATCAATTCCGCGCCATTTATCAGCCGATGTTTAATTCGGGCACCCGCAAAAAGGTACAAAACCCCCTGTATGACTGGCGTGAGATGAGCACCTATATCCGCCGCCCCCCGTATTGGGAAGGCGCACTGATCGGGCAACGCACCCTGACCGGTATGCGACCGCTGGCAATCCTGGGTGATAACGTCACGACCGATCACCTGTCACCCTCGAATGCCATTCTGGCCGATAGTGCTGCGGGTGAATACCTGACAAAGATGGGTCTGCCGGAAGAAGACTTTAACTCGTATGCTACACATCGTGGCGATCACCTGACGGCACAGCGCGCCACGCTGGCAAACCCCAGGCTTCTGAATAAGATGTGCCGTGATGAAAGGGGTGAAGTAATACAGGGTTCACTGGCGCGTCTGGAACCGGAAGGACAGCAGATGCGCATGTGGGAAGCGATAGAAATTTACATGCAACGAAACCAGCCGCTTTGTATTATTGCGGGTGCCGACTATGGACAGGGTTCCTCACGAGACTGGGCTGCCAAGGGTGTGCGGCTGGCGGGTGTTGAAGCGATTATTGCCGAGGGCTTTGAGCGTATTCACCGCACCAATCTGGTTGGTATGGGCGTATTGCCACTGCAATTCAGAAGTGAACAGACACGTCACACCTGTCGCATCGATGGTACCGAGACCTTCGATGTTATCGGCGAAATTGCGCCATGTGCAGAACTGACGGTTGTCATGCACAGGGCCAGTGGCGAGACAATGGAAATACCGGTCATCTGTCGGATCGATACTGCTGAAGAGGCGCACACCTATAAAGCGGGTGGTGTATTGCAGCGATTTGCACAGGACTTTCTTGCGGCAGCATAGTCCGGCGCAATGTCACCTTCAATCAGGATCCCGGCCACCTATATGCGCGGTGGTACCAGCAAGGGTATATTTTTTAACCTTGCCGACCTGCCTGCAGCGGCTCGCAGCCCCGGCGCGGCCCGTGACCAACTGCTGCTGAGGATCATAGGCAGCCCGGACCCTTATGGCAAACATACCGATGGCATGGGAGGTGCGACCTCCAGCACCAGTAAGTCGGTCATTATTTCCGCCAGCCAAAAGCCGGGGCATGATGTGGACTACCTGTTTGGTCAGGTATCCATCGACAAGCCACTCATTGACTGGAGTGGTAACTGTGGCAATCTCAGTTCGGCGGTCGGTGCTTTTGCGATCAGTCACGGACTGATTGATGCGCACCGTATTCCGGACAATGGTATCTGTGAGGTACACATCTGGCAGGCCAATATCGGCAAAACCATTATCAACCATGTACCGGTCGCCAACGGAGAAGTGCAGGAAAGCGGTGATTTCGAGCTGGATGGCGTTGCCTTCCCGGCGGCTGAAATACCGGTTGAATTTATCAATCCGGTTGATGCCGGTGAAGCGATCTTTCCGACCGGTAATACCACCGATGAGCTGCATGTCCCTGGCATCGGCAGTTTTCAGGTTACCATGATTAACGCCGGTATTCCGACGGTATTTCTGCAGGCAGCCGACCTTGGCTATACCGGCACCGAGCGACAGGAAATGATCAATGCGGATGAACAGGCCTTGCAGCGATTGGAAACCATACGGGCACATGCCGCGGTACGTATGGGTCTTATTCAACACATTTCGCAGGCAACCGGTCGCCAGCACACGCCAAAAATTGCTTTTTGCGCCGAGCCACGGGACTATGATACCTCCGGTGGCAGGAGCATAGCGGCCTCTGATATTGATCTGAATGTACGCGCCCTGTCGATGGGCAGGCTGCACCATGCCATGATGGGAACGGCAGCGGTTGCGATAGCGAGTGCCGCCGCCATACCGGGCAGCCTGATTAATTCGATTGCAGGTGGTGGACAGCGTCATACCGTAACATTTGGGCACCCGTCTGGTAAACTCAAGGCAGGTGCGGCAGTACAGAAACGGGACGGTGAATGGCAAATAGACAAGGTGACCATGAGTAGAAGTGCGCGCATCCTGATGGAAGGATGGGTGTACGTGCCGGACTGGCAGAATGAATGAAAGATCTCAATATATTTAATGCACAACAAGGATGAAAAATGGCTGACAAATTCAAGGCTTTACTGCTGACACAGGATGATGACGGCTTACATGCCGCTGTTTCCGATATACAGACCTCCGAGCTGCCACAGCGCGATATACTGGTGCGGGTTGAATATTCAACCCTCAACTACAAGGACGCTCTGGCCATTACAGGCAAAGGCCGGATTATTCGTGACTTTCCGATGATTCCGGGCATTGATCTGGCCGGTGAAGTGATTGAATCCTCCGATGATGCCTTCAAACCGGGTGACAAAATAGTATCCACCGGCTGGGGAGTAGGAGAGCGTTTCTGGGGTGGCCTGAGTCAATATGCCCGTCTGGATGCCGCCTGGCCCCTGCCGCTACCGGCGGGGCTTGATACACGGTCGGCCATGATGATGGGTACCGGCGGATTTACTGCCGCCCTGTGTGTGCTGGCGCTTCAGGAGTGGGGCACCAGACCGGATGATGGTCCGGTGCTGGTCACGGGAGCTGGGGGAGGTGTTGGAGGCGTTGCCGTGCGGCTACTGTCCCGACTGGGTTATCAAGTGCATGCCCTGAGCGGTCGCCCGGAACTGAATGACTACCTGCAACAACTGGGTGCCCATACCCCGGTTGCCAGAGAACAACTATCGAGAGAAGCCAAACCACTGGAAAAAGAAACCTGGGCCGGTGTTGTCGATACAGTGGGCGGTCAGATACTGGCGACGGCAATCGCGCAGACCCGTTCAGAAGGCATGGTTGCCGCCTGCGGGAATGCAGGCGGCATGGAACTCAACTCAACCGTCTTTCCATTTATTCTCAGAGGTGTGACATTACGCGGCATCAACTCGGTAACCGCACCGACACAGTTGCGTGAACATGCCTGGCGGCTGATCGCGGAAAATATCGATGACACATTCCGTCAACTACTGACGGACCGTGAAATCGGACTGGATAAAGTGATCAACACCTGTGAAACCCTGCTTGCCGGAAAAATCCGTGGCCGGGTGATTGTGAAACCGGGCAGCGACTGATGATGTTACCATTGCCCGATGCGGGCTAATGAATCAGAATTTCCCGAAACATATAACCCCGGTGCATACGGGAACCATAACAGGAGGACAAAATGAGCTATCAGCAAATATACCGTCAATCGATTGACCAGCCCGAAGAATTCTGGCGTGACAAGGCGCAGGCCCTGCCCTGGTACAAATTTCCGCAGACCATTCTCGGCAGGGACGAAAACGGCATAGACCGCTGGTTTATGGATGGAGAAATGAATACCGCCTACATGGCGCTGGACCACCATGTCGAGAACGGACGTGCCGAACAACCGGCGCTGATCTACGACTCTCCTGTTGCAGACACGAAAAAGCGGTTCACATATCGCGAGCTGCGCGATGAAGTGGCCAGAACAGCCGGCATGATTGCTGCGCAGGGTGTTGGCAAGGGTGATCGAGTCATTATCTACATGCCGATGATACCCGAAGCAGCAATTGCAATGCTCGCCTGCGCCCGTATCGGGGCCATTCACTCAGTAGTGTTTGGGGGCTTTGCTGCCAATGAGCTGGCCGTTCGCATTGACGATGCAGAACCGAAACTGGTGCTGAGTGCCTCATGCGGCATTGAGGTCGGCAGAGTGATTGCGTACAAACCCCTGCTCGACAATGCCATCGAGCTGGCACAGTTCAAGCCTGAAACCTGTATTATTTTACAACGTCCACAGGCTGAAGCGACCATGAATGAGGGGCGTGATAAAGACTGGCACGACACCATTGCCGAATCTGAACCGGCCGACTGTGTACCTGTCAATGCGACCGATCCGCTTTACATCCTTTACACATCCGGCACCACGGGCAAACCCAAGGGTGTCGTTCGGGATAACGGTGGTCATGCAGTGGTAATGAACTACAGCATGGACGCCATGTATGGCATAAATCCTGGAGAAGTATTCTGGGCTGCCTCCGATGTCGGCTGGGTTGTCGGGCACTCCTACATCGTTTATGCGCCACTGCTGTATGGTTGTACAACCATACTTTATGAAGGCAAGCCCGTCATGACACCGGACGCCGGTGCTTTCTGGCGCGTTGCCTCGGAGCATGGAGCCAAAGCCATCTTTGCGGCACCGACGGCATTTCGGGCCATCAAAAAAGTGGACCCCGATGGAGAGCTTGTCCGGCAATACGATATCGACTGCATTAGAACGATCTTCATGGCGGGTGAGCGTCTTGATCCACCGACCTATGACTGGGTGACAGAAAAAACCGGCAAACCGGTTATTGACCACTGGTGGCAAACGGAGACCGGCTGTGTCATTGCAGGCAACCTGCAGGGTATTGAACAGATGCCGGTCAAACCGGGTTCAGCCACCATGCCGGCCCCCGGTTTTGATATTTGTATTCTGGGTCAGGACGGAGCCGGGCTCGCACCGAACGAACATGGCTATATCACGGTAAAGCTACCCATGCCGCCGGGTTGCCTGCCGACCATCTGGGGCAATCATTCGAGATTTACCGAAGGTTATCTTGAGCGTTTTCCGGGTTACTACGTTTCCGGTGACGGTGGTTACATGGACGATGATGGCTATGTCTTCGTCATGGGGCGCATGGACGATGTTATCAATGTGGCCGGGCACCGCCTATCCACGGGCGAGATGGAAGAGATCATAGGTCGGCACCCGGCCGTAGCGGAATGTGCCGTATTCGGTATTCCAGACGACCTGAAAGGCGAAATACCACTTGGCCTTGCCTTACTGAAAGATGGTGAAGATATTGACGCCGATACTCTGAGTGACGAGCTGAAACAACGGGTCCGTCGGGAAATCGGGCCGATTGCCTGCTATGACCGCACCCTGATGGTCAAGCGCCTGCCCAAGACACGCTCAGGAAAGATCCTGCGTCGCATACTGCGCCAGATTGCAGCCGACCAGCAATACATCATGCCCTCAACGATTGACGACCCGGCCAGTCTCGATGAAATCAGGGAGATACTCAAAAAGGCCGGCATCGTGGCCGGATGACTGCGGCCGGTTACAGAGGCCAGTCCTGATTAATGGTACCAGAGGCCGGACTCGAACCGGCACGCTATCGCTAGCAACGGATTTTGAGTCCGTCGTGTCTACCAATTTCACCACTCTGGCAACGCAGGCAAAGAAACAATCTACCCATACAGTATCCCGGAAAGCTGCCGTTTGCACAAGCGATCATAGTGCTCATATTGACATGCACACCATGATTCGGGCGTCTGCTATCATTCATACCCATGCTGCGCAGTGACTTTCACTTTGATTTACCGGAAGAACTGATTGCCCAGCAACCGCTGGCGGAGCGCAGTGCCAGCCGTTTACTGTGTCTGGGTGTAGAAGATGCCGAACCGAGAGACTGGCAATTCAACCACTTCCACGAACTGCTGAATCCGGGCGACCTGCTGGTTATGAATGACACACGGGTTATTCCGGCGCGTTTACCGGGTCGCAAGGAAACCGGAGGCAGGGTTGAAATTCTGATAGAGCGTTTGTTGGACGACTACCGCTGTCTGGCGCGGATTCGTGCCAGCAGGCCACCCAAATCCGGGTCACGAATCGAGCTGGAGCAGGGGATTGAGATGGAAATTCTGGCCCGCCACGATGACTTTTTTGAACTGGAAGTTTCTGCGGATCGAGACCTGCCGTCTGTGCTGGAACGGATTGGCAAGACACCGCTGCCCCCCTACATCAAGCGGCCGGCCAACCCGGCAGACCTGTCCAGATACCAGACCATTTACGCAGACCGGCCGGGGGCTGTTGCCGCACCGACGGCCGGACTGCACTTTGATGATGCAATGCTGCAACGAGTGCAGGAAAAGGGAGTAAAAATAGCGAAAATAACACTTCATGTCGGTGCCGGGACATTCGAACCGGTCAGAGTGCAACACATCGAGGACCACCGGTTGCACAAAGAATGGATGCAAGTCAGTCGGTCGGTAGTTGACCATGTAAATACTGTCAGGAGCCAGGGTGGCAGGGTCATTGCCATAGGGACAACCTCGGTACGTGCCCTGGAATCGGCAGCCCGCACAGGCCGGCTCCGGGAAACAACCGGTGATACCGGTATATTTATTTATCCGGGCTATCAATTCAGGATTATTGATGCACTGCTGACCAACTTCCATTTACCGGAATCCTCGCTGCTGATGCTGACCACAGCGTTTGGCGGATATGAACGGGTCATGGCTGCCTACAGGCAGGCGGTCAAATGGCGTTATCGATTCTTCAGCTACGGTGATGCGATGTGGCTGGAACCGCCCAGCCGATGAAAGAAAAGAAGCGCGGCGAAAAGGGGAGAGTGCCGCGCTTAAACCATAA
>JAJDYQ010000072.1 GCA_022825085.1 Gammaproteobacteria bacterium | reverse complement strand
CTGTAACTGTATATACGGAGGATTACCTATAACGATGTCAAAGCCATCAGTGATGCCGAACATATATTCCTGATCAAACCAACCTGCTGAAGTGTTTTGATCATAGGGATCCCATAATGCGATTTTACTGGCATCATCTTCAGAGAGACCTGCGGAATGTAGTGCGTCAGAAAGTTCTTTGCGTAATTTTTTATCTTCACGTCTGCAACCCAGTTTTTTCTGACGCGAGGTTGCGTGAAAATGCTTTTCTCGGTTTTCCAACAATTTTGTTTTCAGCATCTCAATCCGTTGGCGGAATAAATCCAATTGAGGCGCATCCTCGACCTTAAGCAATGTATCCGCCGCAACAAAGCGTGTCTCCAGGTTCGGTAATGGTTTAATACCGAAATTATCGGCGTTCTGGTCTGGTTTCTGTTCGATTGCCAGTGAGATGAAAAAGCGTAGCTTGGTGATTTGACAGGCTAGCGGTTGAATATCCACTCCGAAGATGCTGTTTTGAATCAAGTAGAGCTTGCGTCCGAAATTACTTGAATAGCGCTGAAAAGTTTCGCTGATTTCCAGTAATTCCTCATTTCTTTCTTGTTGATCTTTGGTTTCAAATGCTGCATCAGCTCTTGATTGGGCCCGAGTTTTTTGTAATTCCCCCCAGCGCCGATTGTCTGGGTCCAGTCTCTGCAATGCCAGAGTCAGTTTGTGTAACACACCCATGGGAAATGCACCGGAACCGACTGCCGGGTCTAGTATCTTAATTGCCGCTATTGCTTGAACGATACTTTCTTTTTCTTTGCCCTCAAACAGTTCATCCGCATCGTTAAAAGCATCCGCATAGTCTAGCAGATAGTGCAGACGTGCCTGATAAAATTCCATATCATTATCATTAGGAGCTGTTCCCTCTGTTAGTGCTGCTACTAATGACTCATCAATCATATAATCCACCACTTCACGAGGGGTGTAGTATGAGCCGGTCCGCTTACGCACCGTATCTTTGGTTTCTGGATTGTATGCTGCGAGCAGATTTTCAAATACTTTGCCGAGTAGCTCCGGGTCGAGTGCAACTTCCTGCTCTATGGGTGTATTCTCTTCCACCGTAAATTTGTAATGATTGAGCAAATGGAATAACCCGTTATCGCCGAAGAATAGGTGGTTGGGAATCGATAGGATTCTATAATCTCTGGTTCCTGATTTCGTCACATTGTCCGTAAAGCAGTCAATACGATAGCCCCCTTCCTTGGGCGCCTCCTCACTATCCAGACAATCAAACAAGCCACCATTGATAAACGGTGTTTTCTTAAACAGGGCCAGTAGCCTGTCTGGATTATTCATTTCCCGTTGGTAGCGATACAGCGAAAAGTTTCGATGTGTAGAGTTTTGTACTTCGCTAAATCCGCGTTTTTCGATTTCTGTATTCAGTGTTGCGAAAAATAGATTTTGCAGGATTACTCGATAGTAGGCATCACCCTTGTCACGGTGATAGTCTTTGATTAGCTCGGCAATTCGTTCCTCGACAAACAAGTCGTTTGCGATCAGCTCCTTTTCTTTGATAAACCAGATAAACAATAGGCGGGTAATAAGGCGAATAACATGCTCCTCGCTAGATAGAGTTCGGGTTTGATCAGTGGGGAAACGTGCCTCTGCAACAGCCTGATTAAACCAGACGAATAATTCCCGATAAAAGCGTCGATTAAGCTGCTCGGTGTCGAGAATGCCCTCCCAGGCAGCATGGAGGGTGTCGAAATTATGGATTTCCCCCGGCAGGCTGGGCAATGCGAACGATTGGAGAATATCCAGATGGCCCCTGTGCGGATCGGTCAGGGCTATATCGCGAATGATAGTGACTTTGCCGAGTACGTCTCTATCCGTATCCCGTTTGTTGCGACGCCGGTTGATGACGGCGATGGATAGCTGATCGTGGTGTTTGATGAATACCATCACCGGCATGGGAAATACCCGATTTAACTGGCGGGCAAGATCGGTCAGTTTGCTGCGGGCATAGTCACGGTGCTTCAGCTCAATGGCAAAGAACAGATAGGATTGCAGCAGGCCGGTATTGACCTCATCGTTTTTGAACAGCCTGTTTTCATGAGTCAGTTCTTCGTTGGTAAGCTGGAACAGTATGTCTGCCTTGAGCCAGTCGTCGAACAGGGCCTTGTCCTTCTTGAACTCCGTATCCTTGTTATGTTCGGACAGCCAGCCCAGGAAGGCCTGCGGGTTGGAATCCGGTATCTCGGCAGTTTTGTCGCTGCGATAGCCCAGTGTGCTCAGCAGGGCGATGGCCGCTTCACGCAGCGGCTTTGATTGGAACGCTTGCAGGGTGCCGCCGATGTCTTGCCGCAGGTCGTTGTCGTTCGCTGTATCTTTATTGAGTGTCATGGTTTGCTACTCGAAGGTGGTGTACTCCATGTTACAGCTTCGGCATCGTCTGGGCTTTGACAGGAATCGTCCATAGAAGATCTCCAGCCGATCACAGTGTGCCTGCAAAGCCTTCAGGTAGATTGCCTGACGCTGCTTCGAGGCGTTCGTGATCTTGGTAATTGCGGTAAAATATTTGACCTTGACCAGTTCCATCCCTGGGTGCAGGAAGCTCTCTGAAAGTGCCTGCAAGTCCAACCATTTGTATTTTTCGCCGAAAACGGCACGCTGTCCATAGTAGAGGTTATAACCATCAATATAGACAATCACCCGTTGCTTTTCGGCTAAATTATTCATTGACAAGGCTCCTGGACTGGTTAAAATGGAGTTGAACTACACCGAAGGCTTTCGTGCCTCGGCCCGACGCCGGCCACTAATGCCGGCGTTTTTTATTTCCGGCCCGGAAAATCCGTGTTCGCTCCACATCATGCCAACGCCCTGACCCATAACGCCGCTTCCGGGCCATCGAACAGCATCTTTATTGGGCATCATTATTTGTCGCCCCTTCCATAATAATCAGCCAGGTGATCAGTTCAAAGTCACTGGATTGTCTGGCCTGTTTGCTGGCGTCGATCAGCTTGCCTTCCCGACCGTTGAACAGGTTGCCAGTATTCTTGCGGGCAAACTGATGAACAATGGCTTTGATGGCTTTTCCCAGCAGGTGATTGTATTGGTTCATATCTTTGCCATTGTCCGTATGTTGGTCGAATAATTCACAGAGTTCTGCATACGGCTTGTCCTGCCCCTGACAGACGGCCCGGAAGATTTCCAGTATCTGTTTCGGTGCGGTGAAGTTGTAGCGGACTTCTCCGTCATCACGGATATAAACCAGAAAATATGGTTGCAGTGCATTGACCGCCTCGTTGCCACTGGCCTGCTGGTGTTGCTTCAGGCAGTAAATGACGCCCGGTTTGATGGTGATATATTCTGGATGCGGGGGGACGACTGCATACAACCCAAAAGGAGCATCTTCCAGCTTGTCCCGGTTGGCTTCGATGTAGGCCGCCAGTTCCATGCGGAAGTCGTCCAGCGTAAATTCATTGAGTGATACGGATTCATTGAAGTCCTCCAGATCGAGGATTTCATCCTTGAGTCGCAGCAGTTGTTTGTCCCGGTAGCGCAGGTCTTCGTGGATCAGTGCTTCCAGATCTTCGGCCTGCAGGATATTGTCCTGGGCGGTGGCCGATATATCGACCAGGGCCATGCGTGCCTCGACACGGTTTTTCAGATTGATATATTTATTCAGGTCCTCGGTTGGCCAGAAATTCACCAGCCGGACTTTCCGGTTCAGGCTGCCGATGCGGTCTATGCGTCCGAATCGCTGGATGATGCGTACCGGGTTCCAGTGTATGTCGTAGTTCACCAACAGGTCGCAGTCCTGCAGGTTCTGGCCTTCCGATATGCAGTCAGTGGCGATCAGGATGTCGATCTCTTCATCCTGTGGCATGGATTCGATCTTGTTCCGTTGTCTGGCGCGAGGCGAGAAGTTGATCAGAATTTCGTTGAAATTGGTCCGCCCGAAGGTCGTTTTTGCTTCGGCTCCGCCTGATACCAGAGCAATATGGATATTCAGTGATTCTCTGGCCCAGTTGTGCAGATTGTCATAAAGATAGGCAGCGGTATCGGCGAAGGCCGAGAACACGACGACCTTGCGGTTTGACTCACCTTTGGTATTGGTTGTGGGGTTGTTGATTTTTTCTTCAATGAGTTTGCGAAGTTCGGTCAGTTTGGCGTCATTATCGGGTTTGACTTTACCTGCCTTGCGGGCAAGCGATTCCAACTGCTTTCGATCTTCTTTCAGGTCGTTCAGCCAGTCCGACACATTCAGGTGCGCCATGGGGATTTTCAACTTGCCGCCTACCTCGAATGCCTGAATCATCTCTTCGTCTTCTTCATCCGGGTCGGAAGGAATATCCGGTACTTCTGTCTCACTGACCTGATGGTTCCTAAAGTGGTCAATCCTCTCTTCCAGTTTTTTTATTTTCTCGATGGTGCGTTCCATGGTGATATTGAAAGAGTGAACAGAGCTTTCCAGGCGCTTCAGAAAGTTCATTTTCATCATGCCGATCAGAAAATGCTCCCGATCTGATTGGGAGAATGGCCCTTCTTTTTCGTATTGTTTTGCATACTCTTCGAGCAGGTACTTCGACGGATTGAATAGCGAAAGCTGATATTTGGAGATTTCATCATTCAAATCATCATAGGAGGGGAAGCTCTCATCCAGGGTAATTTTCGAAGATATGGATTCTGGTTTTTGCCGTTTCGGAAACTGGCCGATCTGCTCCAGTGAGGAGCGGTAATAGCGTTGAATGTGTTTGCGTGACCGAGCGATGGTTAGTTCGTCCAGCAGGGTAAAAAAGCTGGCAGAGAGTTTGTTTATCAGTTCACGTGTATCCTTTTCACCGGCCTGTCTGGCCCATTCTGTGAAGGTTCTCTGGGCAGTAGCCAGAGTGTCTTTCAGGCTGCGGATGCCGAAACTGTCGGCAAATTCCGCATCCCTGCCCTCGGTAACGAAATAGATCTGATTGCGCAGATCTTTCAGGTTGTTGTTCACCGGTGTCGCCGATAGCAGCATGACTTTGGTTTTCACACCATCTCCAATGATATCTTTCATCAGCCGTTCATAACGGCTCATGCGAATCAGATGACCGTCCTGATCCTGCTTGCCTTTCGTGTTGTTTCTGAAGTTGTGGGATTCGTCGATCACCACCAGATCGAAGTTACCCCAGTTCAGCTCGGCCAAGTCGATGCCATCGGTTTTACCGAAATCTCTGGACAAATCGGTATGCGACAATACGGTGTAGGCAAAGCGGTCTTGCAGGAACGGATTGAGTTTGCTGTTGTTTTGTGCCAGATAAACCGTCCAGTTGTCACGCAGTTTTTTCGGGCACAGTACCAGTACACGATGGTTGCGCAGCTCGTAGTATTTGATGACTGCCAGAGCAGTATAGGTCTTGCCCAGGCCAACACTGTCGGCAAGGATGCAGCCGTTATGGTGGTTGATTTTATGGATCGCGCCTTTTGCACCATCTTTCTGGAAATCGAACAGTCTTTTCCATATTTCTGTGTCGGTGACTTCGGTTCGCTCAAACAGCCGGGCGTTGTCGTCCTGCTCGGAAAGGAATTTTTCAAATATATGATAGAGGGTTTTGAAGTAGATAAATTCTGGTGGATGATTGACATAAAGCTGTTCCAGATATTTCAGTACGTCTTCCTTGACATCTATCACCAGTTCCTCATTACTCCATATTTCGTCAAACCAGTTTTTCAATTCGGCGCGATCCCTGTCGCTGTCAATGATGAGGTTAAGTTCTATGTTAGGTATCGCCGACAGGCCCAGGCCGCGACGGGTGAAGTTGGAGCTGCCGAGAATGGCATGTTCGCGGTGACCATCATGGAGATGGTAGAGTTTGCCATGTAAAAAATTGGAATGGCGTATCGAGCGTATTTCAACTTTGTTTGTAATCCATTGTGCACAGCGGTGCGCTACTTCTTTTTGTTTCAGGCGGTTGGATAGTTCCAGATGCTCATCTTCAATTTTGAAGGCTTTCTTGTCTGTTTTTTCCGGGTCCAGTGATGTAATGAAACTGGGTTCACCAAACAGAAATTTCAGGCTATCGATACTTTCAAGTTGATCTTTGAGGGCTTCATAGGCATAGATAGTGAAATAGGCTGAAACAACCGACAGTTGGCTGCCTGCTGCGAGCCTGTCCGTGAGGAAGTCTGCAACTTTTCCACGGTGGTGGTTATCGCGTATGCCATGGTTGTTTGCAGATGAGTTCCCGTTCATTGCTTTGTCTCTCCCCTTTGGCGGTCATGTTGTCTCGTCCCTTTCGTGCAGAAGTCACGGTTGCACACGGCCTTATGTCCCCCTGTCAGTTACAGGATAAAACACTTGCATGGCTTGTCAAGGAACTATCGTATGTCATTCCCATTGATTCATTCAGGGTGGTTCGCCAGGCATGTAAAGTGCGGCCGCCCCTCTTACGCCACTGTCATCGCCATGCAGATTGCGCACCAGGCGGGTCTGCACATTGTCAGAGAATATGTATTCGCCCCAATGCTCCGGTACCCGTTCATACAGGGCTTCGATATTCGATAGTCCACCGCCCAGAACAATGACTTCCGGGTCAAAGATGTTAATGACGATCGATAGTGATCTCGCGAACCGGTCAATATAGATATCCAGTGCCTCGGCAGCCAGTGGATTGTCGCGGACCTGCGCCATAATCTCGGCGGCAGTCAGTTGCTCTCCACCAGCATTCCGGTAATGTGTGGCCACGCCCGGACCTGACAGAAAGGTCTCGATACATCCTGAATGGCCGCAGTAGCAGCGAATTCCAGGGCGCTCATCGTCACGGGCCAATGGCAGGGAACAGTGTCCCCATTCGCCGGCAATCGCATTAGGTCCTGTAATCAGTTGTCCGTCAAAAACCAGCCCACCCCCAACTCCTGTACCAATAATGACCCCAAACACGGAACATGCTCCGGCGGCCGCACCATCGGTTGCTTCGGACACGGCAAAACAGTCGGCATCATTGCGCAAACGAAAAGGCCGCCCCAGAGCCTTTTCAATATCGCTGCCCACCGGCTTCAGGTTCAGACAGGCCGAGTTTGAGTTGCGCATCAGCCCCGTTGTCGGAGAAATGGCACCGGGAGTACCAATGCCAACCGTTGCCGAGCAACCGATTTTAGATTCCAGCCATTCGACCATGCGTACAATTTTGTGCAGAGTCAGTCCGTAGTCCTCAGGCGCAGCGGGAATACGCTCATAAGCCAGGGCATTACCATCGTCATCCAGGACGATACCCGCTATCTTTGTGCCGCCCAGATCAATTCCGATACGCATGGCCTGCCCTTAAAGCTGTATGGTTGGCGGACGCTCATCACTGAATTTCACCGCAACCATGCCGGCCGAAGCTATCTGCATCCGATATATCGCCTGCAATGGTGCCCGCAGTACATTGGCAATGATTGCCCGAATAACACCGGAGTGGGCAATCAGCAGGATGCGCTCAATGTCATGTCGTGCGCTGATTTCTTCCCAGGCCTCTGATATGCGCCCATAAAAGCTGCGCAGGCACTCTGCTCCCTCAGGTTGATGATTGACCGGGTCATGGTAAAAATTTCTGAAGGCTTCGGCATCCTGCTGACGAATATCATCGCCTGTACGATTTTCCCAGCGGCCAAAACCAATCTCTTTCAGTCGGTCGTCAACATTGGCGACGATGTTAAGTCTGGTCGCCAGCTCATCAGCAAAATCAGCACAACGGCATAGTGGCGAATGGACAATCATGTCCCAGTCATTGCGTTCGGCAACGGCTTCACGCATTTCCCGCCAGCCCCTGTCGCTTAGCGGATGATCGGTCTGCCCCCGATACATCCTGCCGCCTACTGGCTCACCGTGGCGCAGTAAATCAATCTGTTTCAACATGCCTGCCGTTATTATAGAAATCCTGATGAAGTCCATGAATACGCGGACTATCACCTATTGTAACATCACGCCGCACCCAGCTATCTGTCTGGCAAAAGTCGGACAGGCTGTCAGAATTCGGTCGGAATATCAGAAAATCCGGCGTAAACCGGTTCATAGCGGGTCATCAGATAGACCCATTCCGTGAGATGCGCAAGACCACGCTGCCTGAAGCACTGCTCCTGCTCAAGAATATCGGTATCGGACAAGAATTCGATGATATGGTCAAAAGAATATTGCCAGATTACTTCTTCATAATCGACTGAGTAGGGCGGACCCTCCATAAGCGACTGATCATAATCGAGCGTAATCAGCAGGGTTTTTGTGCCGGTACCAAATAGCTTTCGTGTCTGGCGCATGTATGCTTTACGCCCTCTCTCTCCTTCTTTCGGCAGGGCAACCAGTGAACCTCTGTCATAGATGACCGGGATTCTCTCCACCTGATCAGGCGTCATATCAAAATAATCTCCCTCATACAGGGCGTAAGGACCGGCCTGCCAGAGCGTCAGTCTGTCACTTGACTGTCTCCGGGGGTGCAGGCCGACTGCCGAGAAAAAATCTTCAATCGCTTTATCGCTAATCTCACAGCCCACCACATTGAGACCCTGTTCGGCCAGCCAGATCATATCCGGGGTTCTGCCACACAGGGGCACAAATACAGAGTCGCCTTTGCTGCATTCAAGACGGGGAAAAAATTTAACCAGAGACGGATGAGCATCTGATAGCTGCCAACCTGTCATGCCCTCCTCCCAACGCCGCTTCCAGTACGCCGGCTTATCGACCACTACCTCATCGGAAGACAAGATTGATCACCTGATGGTAATGTCCGGCGAAATGGATCTGCATCCCCTGCGCAATATGCTTCGGCAGTTCGTCAACATCACGCCGGTTATCTTCCGGCAGGATCACTTCCATAATTTTGCTGCGACGGGCGGCAATCAGCTTTTCACGTATGCCACCCACCGGCAGAACCAGACCGGTCAGCGTCAGTTCTCCTGTCATGGCCAAAGAGCGTCTGACTCGCTTATTAAGCGCCAGAGAAATCAGGGCGGTCGTCATGGTGATGCCTGCACTGGGACCATCTTTGGGCGTCGCGCCCTCAGGAACATGAAGATGGATAAAGGCCCGGTCGAAATACCGCCCGTCAATATCAAATGATTCTCTGTTGGCGACCACGAAGCTGTAGGCAATTTCAGCCGATTCTTTCATCACATCGCCCAGTTGCCCGGTCAGCTTGAGGCCGCGCTGCTTTTCATGTACCCGTGTCGCCTCAATACCAAGTGTTGCACCGCCCATCGCTGTCCAGGCCAGGCCAGTCACAATACCGATGCCACTCATTTTGCGCTCTGCACGAAATACCGGCTTACCCAGATAGCCTTCCAACTGTTTAACACCGATGCGTATCGGGGTCTTTTTCTTTCTCACAATCTGCACAGCCGCCTTGCGTATGACCTTATTCAGAGACTTTTCCAGGCCTCTGACACCGGCTTCACGGGCATAGCCCGAAATAATTCGCCGGATCGCTGCATCGGTAATTTTTATCCGACCGGACCCGGCTCCCGAACGATCCAGCAGTTTCGGCCACAGATGTGATTTCGCAATGGCCACTTTCTCTTCAGCAATGTAACCCGACAACTGGATAATTTCCATCCTGTCCAGCAGCGGACCCGGAATAGTATCCAGTTGGTTTGCCGTACAGACGAACAGCACTCTGGATAAGTCAATTCGAACATCCAGATAGTGGTCCAGAAATTCACTGTTCTGCTCAGGGTCAAGCGCCTCAAGCAGGGCTGAAGCCGGATCACCCTGAAACGAAACACCAATCTTGTCGATTTCATCCAGCATAATGACTGGATTGGATACCGCCGTACTCTTGACAGCCTGTACAAATTTGCCGGGCATGGCCCCTATGTAGGTTCGGCGATGACCCTTAATCTCCGCTTCATCCCGCATGCCCCCGACACTGAAACGATAAAACTTTCGACCCAGTGCTGCGGCTATTGATTTACCGACTGAAGTCTTGCCAACACCGGGCGGGCCCACCAGCAGAATGATGGAACCGCTGACTTCCCCTTTCAGTGCCCCGACACTGATAAATTCAATAATCCTGTCCTTGACATCATTGAGCCCTTCATGGTCGCGGTTCAGGATTCTACGGGCATGACTCAGGTTGAGCTTGTCAACGGAGTGCCTGCCCCAGGGAATGGAGGTCAGCCAGTCCAGATAATTGCGTGTCACGGCATATTCAGGAGAGCCGGTTTCCAGCACAGAAAGTTTGTCCATTTCCTCCTCAATAACTTTCATGGCCTGAGAGGACACTTCCAGCCCTTGCAGGCGCTCATGGAATTTATCCATATCGGCAGTGCGGTCATCCTTTGATATGCCGAGCTCTTTCTGGATTTCCTTGAGCTGCTCACGCAGAAAAAACCGCCTTTGCTGCTCCTGTATTTTCCCTTCAACTCGATTGCGAATACGGGATTGAAGACGACCAACCTCCAGCTCCTGTTTCAGCAATGCGATCACCTTTTCCATGCGCCTGACAAGCGGAACTGTTCGCAGAATGTCCAGCAATTCATCGGCACCGGCAGAAGCCAGAATGGCACCAAAGTCCGCCAGCGGAGAAGGCTGGCTGGGGTTAAATCGCTCAAGGTGTGTCTTTAATTCTTCTCCATACAGCGGATTGAGTGGCAAAAGCTCCTTGATGATGCCGATAATGGCATTACCATAGGCACGCAACTCCTTGGCATCTTCTTCCGGTTCAGCGGGATATTCAACCTGTGCCATAAAGGGCGGCTTTTTCGATACCCATTTGACAATGCGAAAGCGCTCAAGACCTTCCGCAATAAACTGTATCTTACCGCCTTCCTTCAGCGGATGATGCATACGAGCAATACTGCCCATCTCGATAAAATCTTCAAAT
>JAJDYQ010000090.1 GCA_022825085.1 Gammaproteobacteria bacterium | reverse complement strand
TTTTTTCTGACGTCCGTTATCTGTCTCGTCTCGCTGGCGTCATGCGGGACCGAACAGCCGGCGGAGTTGCATGAATTCACCGGGCTCACCATGGGCACCAGTTGGTCCGTGAAGATCAACGCCGAAACGCTGCCGCTACCGGGACAACAACTCAAGCCGCAATTAGACGCCATCCTCAACCGGGTCAACCGGGAGATGTCCACCTACCTGCCGGATTCCGAACTGTCAATGATAAACGCCGCGGACAGCGCCGGCCGGATTCCCGTAAGCGCCGCACTGATGGAAGTGTTACAGGCGGCCCGCGGGATCAGCCGCTTGACACAGGGCGCATTCGACGTAACCGTTGGCCCCCTGGTCAACCTGTGGGGTTTCGGCCCCGAACAGTCGTTCACGGTTCCGGGGGAAGAACAGATCGATGCGGTTTTACCCCTGGTCGGTTATGAGAACCTGGAACTGGACCCGGAGACTTCCACCCTGAAAAAAGCCCCTGACGGCATTTATATCGACCTTTCCGCCATCGCGAAAGGCTATGGGGTGGACCGCATCGCCGACTACCTGAACAGCCTGCAACTGCATGACTACCTGGTGGAAATCGGTGGGGAAATCCGTGCCCGCGGAGTGAACGACGAACAGGTGGCCTGGCGCATTGGTATCGAACAACCCGTTGCCGGGCAACGCGGTGTACGCCGGGTCATCCGGTTGGACAATACGGCCATGGCGACCTCCGGCGATTACCGGAATTTTTTCGTACAGGATGGAAGCAGCTATTCACATACGATTGATCCGCGTGCTGGCCGCCCGGTCAGCCACGGACTCGCCTCGGTGACGGTGCTGCACCCTTCGGCCATGCTGGCCGACGCCTGGGCCACCGGCCTGCTGGTGCTGGGTCCTGAAGCCGGTTATGAACTGGCGGTGAAAAATGGGATAGCTGCGTATTTTGTTGTCCGCAACGACGGGAACTTCAAGGATCAATCCACTCCGCGGTTCGAACCTTACTTTATTCTGCACCAGGACGAGGCGTTGGCTAACACTGGGAAAGCATTGGGAAAGCGACGAAGTCCGTACCCCTGGAGTTTTTCAGTTACATTCCGTCGGGGTGTGAAAAACCCTGATCATGAGAGTTTGAGATTTAATAGCGGGAAGTACTCACACGGTGCTTTATTTTTAGCAGGAGGTAAGAGTCAGTTGTCCCGTGACAGACGGCGTGCCAGTGACTTCGCATTAATAATTCGTTCAACAGAGAGGGGGTGAGTGATGCACCATCCTCTGCAAGAATCTTTTTTTCTGATCGGGTTGTCACGTAGTCTGACAGCCCCTTCTGGATCATATCCGGCTTCCACAGCCCAGATAATGCCCAGATAGTCGGCCTCACGTTCGTTATCTCGTCGGTATCTGCTACTGTCAACATCCAGCTCGTGACGAGGTGGCTTGCCCCTGTGCTCTGCACCGTGGTCAAGTCTGAGATGGGCTAATTCATGACCGATCAGTGCTGCGACCATGTGCACGTCAGTCCCTAGCATGTCCAGCATTTTGAAATTGATACCGATGAAATTGAATACCCATGTGGTTTCCTTGTCCGCACGTTGGGAGGACGTTGTTCCCTGAATATAGGCTGTTTTCTTGCCGCGTTTTTTTCGATATGAGATCTTGGCTTTTTCAGAAGAAATGCTCTTTCTTCGGCTTGCAAAAGCGTTGATAAATTCACCTCCGTCAACTATGAATATATTGGCATCCGTTTCAGCAACTTCTTCCATGGCCTTCGCCACAGAATAAAGATAAATCAGTTGTTTTCTTTCGACCTTTTTCAGGGATTTGTCCTGGCTGGAGGTCAAATGAATGGTATCTGTATCGGCCTTGAGCAGATCGTTGATATGCCAGACATACGAATAGGACACGGCATTCGCCTTACCCAGTGCAAAAAGCAGGAGACAGCCTATCAAGCCAGCTTTTTTAATCATTCCAACAATGCCTAATTCTCTGTTTCGGTATGCCGGGAATGGTCGGTTTTCTGCTCCAGCAGCTCTCTGGCTTTTTCTTGTCGCCACAAAATTACCACCAGGGCATTGCAATCCGGCTTTCAGGACGCTTCATTCACCTCAATCACATTACGGCCTGTCATACCGACATATGGCGCTGAAGCAAGCAGGTGTTTGTCATTGCTGTAGATTTCCGCGACACCTGAAACTTTAGCCGAGAGCAGATGAACCGCATCACCTGTCTTCGGAAATATACACTGCTGCATCGCCAGAGACTTCAGGCAAAGCGTCGAACTCAGGAAGTGTCTGACGGTCACGAAATGACCGGTTCAGACTGCCCTCATCAAACGAAACCAAAGAATCCATGGGGCGACCTTGTTCAGTGATGACCACACCCTCACCACGTGCAGCTTTACGCACCCATTTGCCAGTTTTGATGTGAAGATCACGAATCCTGATTTGTTTCATTTGTACAAATGTGTAGCATCCGGTAATTTATGTCAACTCTCTTCCTGTCTGTTGCCGGGTTGATTGGCGGAAGAGTACACCTTGCACCAGACCGCTTACTTTGAAGGAACAGATTTTTTGCATGACAATCGGTATACCGCGTCAGGCGCGGCCACCGTCATATCGCTTTTGATGTCGTAGGGTGAACAGGTTCCGGTGGTTAAATAATATAGTCACCACTTTCCGGCGCCATATCCAATCCAGTGAACAACACCGTATCACCGTTGACTTCAGTCAGATCAAGTAACTTCCCGTCATCCTGAAGGACAACCTCAAGTTGGTAATTGTCAGGGAGGTCAAACGCAGTCAGGTCTATCCCGTCCACCCCAACGGTAAAGTCGTTGATAGTGTCCGCGCCATGGCCTGGCGCGAAAACAAACGTATCTGCGCCTGGCCCTCCTACCAACCGGTCACTGCCGGCGCCTCCGACCAACGTGTCGGCGCCTTGCCCGCCAAAAATGGTATCGTCACCCTCGCCACCCAGCATCAGGTCATCACCACCGCCCGGCCCTCCGTACAGAGTGTCATCCCCTGCCCCTCCATTGAGGACATTATCCCGACGGTCTCCTGCCAGAATATCAGCAAAGTCTGAGCCTGCGAGATTCTCAATGTCAGGTAATATATCGCTGTGCACAACGCCGTCTGCGCCAAGGTATGACACGGAAACCGTTTCAGGGAAGGTATCCCCCTGGGCATGACCGCCATACGCCGTCAGGGTGTGTAAACGCACGGTGACCGCAGCATCGGAAGCTGAATAATCTGCAGTATCAAGCCCGGGGCCGCCAATGAGCTGATCAGCGCCGGCCAGGCCTGCCAGGGTATCATCACCGCCGCGTCCGGAGAGGACATTTGCGTGCAGGTCACCCACCAGAGCATCCGCAAAAGCAGAACCGGTCATGTCGTCCATAACGCTGTCCTTGCCGTCGTAGCTCACATAACGGACACCCGCTAATTCCGCGGCTATACGTATCCTGTACTCAAACCGTTCTTCCACGCCATCAGTGTCGTAAATTACCACAGCAGGCGTTTTGCCGGTTACATGGTGAAAAAACAAAGCCTGCTGGATACTGTCCAGACTGCTGCGTTTATCCAGTCCACCTTCCCACACCGTATCGGAAGTTTCACAGTCCACGTACACATAAGCGACACCTGCCCCAAAGTTGTAACTGTATGCAACCTCCAACTCGCCACCCACTGCATTGCAAAACAACTCGTTATAATCTGCCTCCGTTTTCGGACCCGATTCTTCTTCTGCGTTTTCGTTTTCATCATTCATGACACTACCGTTCATATTAAAGAAAAAATGCCGGCCTTTCTTTATCGAGATAGCGGGAAAAATGCGTTTTTACATCGGCGAGATTGACTTTAAACA
The DNA here is from genome assembly GCA_022825085.1 of Gammaproteobacteria bacterium. GTDB lineage: Bacteria > Pseudomonadota > Gammaproteobacteria > JAJDYQ01 > JAJDYQ01 > JAJDYQ01. The sequence goes on along the minus strand of JAJDYQ010000090.1, from coordinate 4,719 downwards.
TGCCCCGATAATCATTCAGATAAAGTAAACAACGCAGTTTTCGACTTGTTATGTTTTCGGTGGCGAGCAGCACTCCGACGACGGATGCTTCCGCTGGTGTAAGCAACCTCGTGTCGCTGTACTTTGTGCTTTATCTGTTCTTTCCAATTGGATGATTTTTCAGACGCCCAATAGTTTCTGCTGTTTGGGTTTGCAGTGTTCGGAATATTTTTCCCCTACCGACCTGATAAGATTTTTGGAAATGCTCGTACAGCAGCTGCAAAGTCTCCTGTTCTGGAAAAAGCACATAAAGCAAATCGTCCAAATTCGGGTTTGCAAGTAATTTTCTATATATGCTGGCCGAGATATTTTTTATTTCGTCAAAGCTTTGGTTGGGAGCTTTATCAAAGTTTATTTCCGGTAATTCAGGGATTTCTTTTTTCCAATGTTTCAGGTGACTGAGGATTTCATCCCAGGTGTGTTTCATACCGATTTCATCAAAAAGTTCCTTGCCATAAACCAGTTTGAGTGTTAATCCGTAGTCACGAGAGAGTTTATTAATTTCCGCTACATAAAAATTCTTGTTTTTATTGAAACTATCGTCGATGAAATAAAAATATCCAAATATTGTCCTGTTGCCATATGTTTCAATAATGACTTCTAATTTCTTTTCAAAATTGTCAATTTGTCCCCTTTTCTTGGTTGAATCATGATCATCTCTGATTTTCTGTTCCACAAAATGCAATCCATGGTTATTCGAAAAAATTTGATCAACTTCCAGTCTGTCTTGATTTGCGTCGTAGAACTTTTTATCCAAAATGGTAAATCCAGCCTCCCTTAAATATTCTTCAATTAAAGTTTCAAATGCATCACCAAATCTAATCTCGTGCGATTGTAGAAGATTTTGGATTATTTTCGCTTTTGGTCTGCTGGGCCTGAATAAACCAACGTATCTCTCAGGATATTTGGCTACCTTTTCCAGTAAGTCAGGTTTTGATTTTTCAAAAATCGTGGTGTTGAAAATCTTTCTGAATTTATTGTATTCCATTGTTTTCCCTATAAAGAATCCGCTTTTCATCCAAGAGTTTCAATGTGCCTTCTTCCTCATAATACCAGTACATCCAGCCGTTGCAGCCCTCGGTATTTTTCAGTAGAGCACCAATTTTATGAATTGACCCAATACCCATGCTGTTTTGTATTCTCCCATCAGATAAAACGGTCGCTGAATGTGTCTTATCTTTTGAGTAAAGACACTGTTTTTCCTGTATATACTTGGCTTCTACAAGTTGCTGCATACTTACTCGCTGTAATCTTTTTGGTGGTGGTTCTGTTAGCCTGATATCCTGAAAAAGATCGGAGTTTATCGACTCCAATCTGTTTTCTGCTATTTCCACGTAACGGGGTTCTTGTTCTATACCGATACTTCTCCTGTTCAGTTTTTTAGCAACGGCGCAGGTCGTGCCGCTGCCTGAAAACGGGTCCAGAACCAGGTCCCCTTCATTGCTGCTGGAGAGTACCACCCGCTGAAGCAGCGCTTCCGGTTTCTGTGTTGAATGGGCTTTTTTCCCGTGTTCATCCTTGATTCGTTCTGTTCCCGTACAGAGCGGTATGTGCCAGACAGAGGTCATTTGCTTTCCATCATTCAGTTGTTTCATTACCTGATGGTTGAACGTGTATTTCTTCTGTTTTTCCGACTTCTTTGCCCAGATCAGGGTTTCAGTTGCATTAGTGAACCGCACACCCCGGAAGTTTGGCATGGGATTGGTCTTATGCCACTGTACGTCATTGAGGATCCAGTAACCCAGGTCCATCATGATCTTTCCCACTCGGAAGATATTATGGTAGGAACCGATCACCCAGATCGTGCCGTCGTCCGCCAGCACCCTGCGGCAGGCACTCAGCCATTGCCGGGTGAATTCATCGTAGTTTTCGAATGAAGAGAATTGATCCCAGATATCGTCTACACCGTCCACCAAGGTTTGATTGGGTCGGTACAACTCCTGCTTGAGTTGCAGGTTATACGGAGGATCGGCAAAAATAAGCTTGACCGATTTTTCTGGCAATTCCGGCAGTATATCAAGACAGTTGCCGGTATAAATTCGGGAGTTAGCAATGTCGGCCTCAGCCTGCGAACATGGTGATTTTTCCAATATGGCTTGCATGATTCCTATTGTAAGATATTTGGGGGCAGAGTAAAAATTCATGCATGGGCGTCATTGGTGGTTTCTTCCAGTCCATAGCTTCGTGGGTCGAGTATATTTCGCTTCCGACCTCAACAAGAAAACTGTCCAGCCTTAATCCAAAAAAATATCATTGATTTAACCGGAGTATCTGAGTTGCCAGTGGCGGTCAGGATACCTCTCAATGACGAATAGCAAAATCATTAAAGTATTGTAACTCCATTTCTTCCCATTCCAATTTCAGCACTGTCGCGGCTCGGGGACCGTACTGTAACCATTCACGCAAGGTATTGAGCTTTGCTTCATCCCCGCTCGCTTGCCCCTCAACGCTTCCATCTGGCAAATTCCTGACCCAGCCTGTTATACCGAGCAACCTGGCTTGCTCTCGGGTCGTTTGACGGAAAAACACACCTTGTACCAGTCCACTTACTTTGAAATAGCAAGTTTTTTCCATCTTCGTTAGTTCAATCAGGTGAAAACCGATACCACGCAATCCGCGTCAGCATATACGAGTCTTAGCATGGGCCGTCTTCAGAGAGGATATAATCAGGAATATTCATTTACTGGGGTAACAGGTTATAAGTGTCCTGTCCCGAAAACAATAAGTGACACCTTTGGCGCTTTTGATCTTAAAAGCGGCATTCCCGAAGAATTCAATTGCTTGGCGAATCCTTGGCGTCTCCAGGTCTTCCGTAATGAGGGTATGAATTCTTTCCTTGACGTCAAGACCCACAATACGCTCCGCATATCGCAGTACTGCATGATCAGTTACTGCTGGTAATGATTTCACTGTACATCACCTCCAAAATCAAAGAAATGTGCCAGGCAAGGCTCAGTCGGTCACATCTTTAAGGACAAAAGCCCCTCCCAAAATTTCTCCTGTTCCTCTAATTTTTCCAATTCGTCCTGAGGAATCCTTTCCATCATCCATTGGATTCTCTTTTCGCTTGCCTCATCCTCTTGAAGTTCCTCAGGGATACCGGAAATTTTTACATGACCCCACGCCAACGCATGCTTGGCCTTGGAGTTTCCCTTCGTAATACTTTCAATTTCAGATTTGCAAAGAGTGTAACCTGGCATTTTGCTCCCTGCCCTGATGAAAAAGTCGTCACTGCTATCGATAGATTGGAGCTCAAGGATGCCTTCGCATTCTTTCGCTTTACAGATATCCGCTATGAGTTTTTTCAAATATTCAGAGAAAGGATTTTCCCTGTAGGGGTCAAAACCACACTCATCGGCTCTATTGCTGAATTCTTCGCCAAAGAGGTCGCAGCTTTTAATAGAATCTTCTTCTTCCGGAATTGCATAATTTTCCATCTCGAAAAGTGCCGGCCAACAAGCTGAATGTCCGCCGGATTCTCCCCAGTCCCTTAAACGATCAGCAGCTTCATCCACTGTTGCCAGTTTTTCCCGACGCCAGGCAAGACTTCCTTCCGCTAATAGCGTGAAGAATAAAGGGGCCATTTCAACCAGGGATTGGTACTGAACATTGTAACGCTGCTCCACAAGAGCATAAGCAAGGGCCACATCGGTATCAACGTAGGCTTTAAACATTCGATTAACAGGATTCTCAGGAGTCATCTCTTCGGGAGCTTTGGCCAGATCATCTGGTTTGATTTGTAGGGCTGCTGACAGACTTTTAATCGTATGTGCTCGTATATTACCTCCTTTGCCGTTTTCAATACGGCTGATGGTTTTTTTACCAATTCTGGATTTTTCGGCAAGCCCCTCTTGAGACAAACGCGCTCGCTCGCGACCCCTTTTAAGGGTATCTGGATGGATTTTGTTTTTCATGGGTTATACTCTCGCAGTGACTTCATCTAATTTAGATGCCTAAATCATATATACCCAATATTAGGATGTAAATAGTCGTTTTATGGTAATGTTAACCCATAATATGGAGCTATTAATTTGATTTAATTCTTAATATGTCTCCTATAAGGTCATAAAATAGAGCTTTAACATTCCCGATACTGTGTTTTATCTGCAATATGCCATCAATTGGACCAAGCGCAATGAGCAAACCGAATTGCACAATCATAGCCGGGCCTAACGGGGCGGGCAAAACTACCTTTGCGCTGGAGTACCTGCCCCTGGTCGATTGCCATATTTTCCTCAATGCCGATATGATTGCCGCCGGCTTGGCGCCGTTCCGCGCGCAGACGAAACAGGTCGAGGCCGGCAAGCTGTTTCTGCGGGAATTCGAGCAGTCCATTGAATCAAGAGAAAATTTCGCCTTTGAGACAGCCCTCTCCGGCAAGTCTCACTTGTCAAGAGTGCGCCGTATGCTGGCAGAGGGTTGGCGCGTTAATCTCATTTATCTCTGGTTGCCCGGTGTGGAGGCGTCGGTAAACCGGGTCAGGCGGCGAGTACAACAAGGAGGACACAATATCCCTGAGCAGGACATTCATCGGCGTTTTCCCAGGTCCCTGGAAAATCTGTTCAGGTTTTATGCGCCCCTGTGTACTGAAACTGAATGTCTTGACAACTCGACGGAGGATAGGCGGTTAATTTTTCGGCAGGCTGGTAAAGATGTTATAGTGGCAAACGGTGAATTGTT
>JAJDYQ010000104.1 GCA_022825085.1 Gammaproteobacteria bacterium | reverse complement strand
CTAGGCTGGGGAGGTGCGGCAGCAGTTGTCACCATATACACGCTGATCAATGTCATTATCGGCAATGCCATTGAACCACGGTTTATGGGTAAAGGGCTGGGGCTGTCAACGCTTGTAGTATTTTTATCCCTGATCTTCTGGGGGTGGGTATTGGGGCCTGTCGGAATGCTGCTTTCAATACCATTGACTATGACGCTAAAAATAGCCATGGACCATAGCGAGGAAACCCGATGGATAGCAGCTTTGCTTGACTCGGAATGATACCGGCCAAACTATGGACATGAAAATCAGACTTATTGCGGATAATTCGCAACCTCATTTCCATTACTATCAACGGCTATTACTTTAGGAGCACCGCTATCTACCGCTTCCTTCCACTTAATATGCAGGGTAATCAGGCTGCTTTTCTGCCTTGCTCTGGATTTTTCCAGCCATATGTCGCTGACCGTAACCAGCAAAACACCGTCTTCAAGTGACTCCGCTCCGGTAAATGGAGTGTAACCTTTCAAGGCCTGGGTTCTGGCATTATATTTCAGCAAGTATTTTTCAAAGTCTTTCATGCCAGACGTTTTTTGGTCACTGGCACCTACCTTCAGTTTCGCAGGACCCGAAGTAACTGCCGCCACCGCAGCCGAAGCAACAGAACCTCCACTGCCAGAACCCAACAGAGCGAGCGTCGATACATGTAGCCATCCACTCAAATCGGAACTGGCCACATAAATCTCATACCACTCACCCTTCACATCCATTTCCATCACCTCCGAACCTGTAGAGAGTTTTTCTACCAGAGGGGAACTCTTGTCGGCTTGTTCATACACAACGGCCCCATCTAAACGGACAGTATGAATATCACCGACCTCTGCCAATACTAATACTGGTGAAAACAATATGGACAAAGACAATGATTTCGCTATTTTTAACATCTGCTTCCTCCATTTAATCAAACCTATATGTTTATTTTAGACCAATCCTGTGATTATTGCTGAAAAATATGCATCTAGTTTTAATGGATATAATTTTTTAGGGGTACTGGCCGCGAGCATTGAAATTTAGCTGGCTGGTGTTCATTCTGACAGCCATCAACATTTTCGCATATTTTACATCCCCGGAATATGGAGGGCGATGTTACAGCCATAAAATATGATATTGCCCCCGCCGGCATTACAAACAACAGACTTAAGTGGCACGGTCAGATTTCGAGGGAGCAGCATGACCTGCTTTGTTAGCTGGCACCACAATATCGAACCAAACATCAGGGCCAGTATAAAGGCGCGATTATTGAGGATAATTCAGAACTTGATTTTCGTTATCATCGACAACAACGACTTTGGCATCGTTATTTTTTACTGCCTCTTTCCATTTTGTATGAAGAATAATCAGGCTCACTTTCTGCCTTGCTTTGGACTGATCCAACCATGCGCCGGTAGCCGTAACCTGTAAATTACCGTTTTGAAGCGGTTCCACTTTGGTAAACGGGGTGTAACCCTTCAAAACACGAGTTCTGGCACTGTACTTCAGAATGTATTTTTCAAACTCTTTCATGCTCGGCGTTTTATCAGTATCGGCTATCTTTATCTCTACAATCCTCTTGGGCATCATCTGTGTGCGTGATAGCGTCATTTTGGTGGGAGCAGAATCTCCATCATCAGAGTCTGGCAACATAAGCATTGATGAAAGCATCCACCCACTCAGGTCGGCATCGGCAACATAAACCTCATACCACTCGCCCTGCACATCCATTTCCACAACCTGCGCAAATCTGCCAAGCTCTTTCACTTGGGGTGAATTTTCGTCCGCCGACTCGTAAAGAATAGCACTCTCTGCCTTAACAGTATGAGCATCACCGGTTTCCGCCGGTGCTGCCATGGGCAAAAGCAATAATGATAAAGACAAGGCTTTAATCGTTTTAAGCAATTTACATCCTCATGAAAGAAGTTATCCGACTAGCTTTAGGCACTACTGTATAAAATTTAGACCAGTTTTCCACAACTGGCAACCCAATATGATAAAAAAATTCAAGCATGGGTCAATCTGGGAAATGGCACATGATGGATACGATGGAAACATTCCAACTACCCTGCCAAACCAAACAGGAAAAAACACAGAACTGACTCACATGGCTGACCGGTATTGACTCCAGTAATGCATCACCTTTTTTACATACCTCCGGGTCTCCTTGAAAGGAGGGATTTTATTGTCATAGCGAATCACATTGTTCTCACCAGCATTATAGGCGGCAAGCGCAAGTTCAGCATTATTGAACTGCAGCAGCAGGTCCCTCAGATAGCGGGTACCCGCATATACATTGTCTTCCGGATTATATCGATCATCAACACCATACCGCTTTGCGGTACCGGGCATGAGCTGCATAAGACCAACGGCGCCAGCCCGCGATACGGCCCTCGGATCATATGCTGATTCGGCCGTAATCACAGCATCAAGCAGGGATTCGTCCACTCTGTAGCGCCGGGCAGCTCTACTGACGAGGCTTGAGTATCTTTTTCGGTTTTTTGCAAAACTCCCGGTATCAAGTGACTGCATGGGCTTGTGCATCCACTCACTCGAAGTGACTTTACGAAAACCATCATGGGTTGGCCTGTCGGTAAGATGGACATGTCCATCTGCGTCTTTATAAAAATATATCTTGGCTGCATACGCACTCCAGACAGATACGTACAAGCATAGCAACAGGATATAGCGCATAAACTCAGAATATTAAAACAATGGCTTCAGGATTATTCATCATTATACAACATCGCCCTGATTACAACGAATACAACCGATGGAGCTGGCCGGCTATGATTCCGCAACAGGACAGCGTACCATCTCATGTCTTGATAACAGGAGCTAAACATGTCCCCGGGTCCGCTTATTATTGACATTGAAGGCCAATCACTCACTGCGGAAGATACCGAAGTACTCAGTCACCCACTGGTCGGCGGAGTTATTCTGTTCACCCGAAACTTCGCAACACCCGCACAGATTACAGAGTTGGTAAAGCATATTCACGCTGTACGTGAACCCCGGTTGCTGGTTGCTATTGACCATGAAGGTGGCCCCGTGCAGCGCTTTCAGGATGGATTTACACATCTGCCTGCCGCCGCACAGCTTGGCCGATACTATGACTACAATCCGTCAAAGGCACTGCAATTGACGAGAAACACAGGGTGGCTGCTTGCCATCGAGCTGGGAGCTGTCGGCATTGATCACAGTTTTACACCGGTTCTTGATCGTAAAACACATGGCAGCAAAGTCTTAAAAGACAGAACCTACCACCATGACGTACAAGTGATCGCAGAATTAGGCAACCAACTGATGAAAGGATTGCAGGAAGGTGGAATGCAGGCTACGGGCAAACATTTTCCCGGTCATGGTGGCGTTAAGGAAGACTCTCATCTCGAACTACCTGTTGACACGCGCCCGTATGAAGATATTTATTCGCAGGGTATTTTTCCCTTCGAACGCATGATCCACTACGGATTAGCTGGTATTATGCCGGCCCATGTCATATATGAACAGGTGGACTCAAATCCTGCCGGCTTTTCCCGTATCTGGCTCGAAGAGATTCTACGCAAGCAACTGGAATTCAATGGACTGATTTTCAGCGACGACCTCAGTATGGCCGGCGCACATGGAGCCGGTGGATATACAGAACGTGCGAAAGCCGCGCTGGCAGCAGGCTGCGACGTAGTACTGGCATGTAACAACAGAACAGGTACCATTGAGATACTGGAGGAACTGAAACACTCCCCTGACCCGGTGCTGCACAGCCGTCTGGCACATATGCGCGGGCACCATACTGAAGCCCAGGAGACCTATCACGACTCTGCACGCTGGAAAAAAACGGTTGACGACATCCACTTATTGAATGACGAATTCCCGATGGAACAGGAATTAGAGTTTTAATATTGATCAAACAACTTTATAGCCATGAATGATTTTCTGGAAAAAGCGATGGAGTTGATCAGTATAGAAGCCTGGATTATTCAGGCCTTCGTTGTCGTCCTTCTGACGCTGATCATCAACTTCACACAAAAACGTATAATACGACGGATTCAAAGCCGGGCTGAAAAAACAAGCACCTTCTGGGACGATGCCCTTTTTTCTGCATTAACCCGACCACTGAGCCTGTTGATATGGGTGGCGGGCTTAAGCTTTGCCGCAGAGGTTGTTTACAGCCACACAGACACCAAAATATTTGCCATAGTACCGTCGTTGCGCGACACCGGTGTTATAGTCAGTATTATATGGTTTCTGGTGCGCTTCATCCGGCTCGCCGAACAATCCTATATCGACAAAGAGCTCAAAACAGGCGAGAAAGACGATCAAACCACAATCGTCGCCATTGGCAAGCTGTTACGTCTCGCCGTACTCATTACCGGCTCCATGGTCATACTACAAACCCTGGGTTTCAGCATATCCGGCGTACTAGCCTTCGGCGGCATAGGGGGTATTGCGGTTGGCTTTGCAGCCAAAGAACTACTGGCCAACTTTTTCGGCAGCCTGATGATATATCTGGACAGACCATTTTCCGTTGGAGACTGGATTCGCTCTCCGGATAGAGAAATTGAAGGCATAGTCGAAGACATCGGCTGGCGCCTGACCCGTATCAGAACCTTTGACAAGCGACCACTTTACGTACCGAACTCGATATTTGTCAGTATCCCGGTAGAAAACCCGTCTCGAATGACCAATCGCCGCATAAAGGAAACCATTGGTATTCGCTACGAAGATGCCGCAAAAATGCCTGGCATCATTCAATCAACGAGAGAGATGCTGCAAAACCACGAAGAAATTGATGCCTCAAAGACACTGATCGTGAACTTTAATACGTTTGCCCCTTCCTCACTTGATTTCTTCATATACACATTCACCAAAACGACGGACTGGATTCGCTTCCATGAAATCAAACAGGAAGTTCTGCTCAAGGTGCTCGAAATCATTGAATCACACGGAGCGGAAGCAGCATTTCCAACATCCACACTTCATATTGCAAGCGGTATGCCTCCGGAATCGGATGATCACCAGCTCCATAAATCTGCCCCGGATTTTAACAAAGGACTGACATGAGTAACGCCTACATAGACGGCTTTGTAATCGCGGTACCAACCTCAAACAAACAAAAGTTTATCGAGCATGCCCAAAAAGCCGATAGCGTCTTCAAAGAACTGGGGGCAACCCGGATTATTGAATGCTGGGGCGACGATGTTCCAAACGGCAGGCTTACCGATTTCCGTCGGGCGGTACAGGCCGGGAAAGACGAAACAGTGGTCTTTGCCTGGATTGAGTGGCCGGACAAACAAACTCGCGACACCGCTATGGGGCGGATGAGCGAACTGATGAAAACCGATGAGCGCCTCAACTGCGAAACCAATCCGACACCCTTTGACGGTAGCCGGATGATTTTCGGTGGCTTCACGCCGATTCTCGAACTACAGTAGATGCATGCCTGACAATTACAATGCCAGAGGTGCCGCCACCTGCCCTATCGTATTCATGGCAATCTGATGGCGGTCGCAGCGGACTACTCCGGCATGACACATGCCGCCGAAACAACACACCGATCTGAAACCGAATTGGTGGCCAGGGACAGAATCGAACTGCCGACACGGGGATTTTCAGTCCCCTGCTCTACCGACTGAGCTACCTGGCCAAATGGCAAAAGCGGGTATTAGACGCAGTGAACGCACCTTAGTCAAGCCCGCGTTACAATCATATTTTATGCTCTGCAGGCTTTTTTGAAGCATCACCGAAAAAATAATTTTCCAGCTCTTTCATCAAAAACTCTCTGGCCTCGCTATCTCTGAGATTGAGACGATATTCATTAATCAATATCGTCTGATGCTGTAACCAGCCCTGCCATGCCTGCGCCGAGACATTTTCGAGAATTTTCAGTCCAAGCTCACCCGGCACCGGAGGAAAATCCAATCCTTCAGCCTGGGTCCCAAGTTTAATACAATTTACAGTTCTGCTCATCGCTTTATCCGTGTTGTTTAACCTGCTTTATCGGACACACTGCCTCGACGACCACTGCATCCACCTGCCGGATGGATACTGCCATTGCACCGGCCGCGACGCCCGGACTCGCAAGGCACCCCACCCCCGGCTGATCATACCGAAACAAGGCTTTGCCACCCAGCCATAAAGTATGGCCTGAGTTTAGTCTCTATGGAAGAGGCATATCCAATAAACAACTCATAACCTGAAACCCCATGACAACAGCACTCCTGCCATGCAAAGCTACCCAAAGATACCGGACCGATACACAAAGTGCTGAAAATTTCTCGATTCCCGTATAATCGCACTCCCTTTACAGATAGAACCTCGGTTACATGTTCACCGGAATTATCCAGGCAGTCGGCCAAATACACAGCATAGAACCACGGGGTCCGGACGCTCGGTATGTTATCGGCACCGGCAAACTGGACATGTCGGACGTAAAAATCGGAGACAGCATTGCCTGTCAGGGGGTTTGCCTGACCGTCACAAAGTCCGGCACAGACTACTATGCCGCCGATGTTTCCGGTGAGACCCTGTCCCGCACCACCTTCGGCAAAATGAATACCGGTCTGGCTGTAAATCTGGAAAAATCAGTCACACCGGCATCCCTCCTTGGGGGACACATCGTCAGCGGCCATATAGACGGCACAGGCAAGGTTATCAGCCGCGAGACGGACGGACGGTCTGAAAAATTCGTGATTGAAACACCCATCAGGCTGGCAAAATATATCGCCGAAAAAGGATCAATCTGCATAGACGGCATCAGCCTGACAGTAAATGGCATCACAGACAACCAGTTTGACCTGAATATCGTCCCGCATACCCTGCAGGTTACAACCATGGGCAATCTCAAAGTCGGCAGCAAAGTCAATCTGGAAGTGGACATCATTGCCCGATACCTCGAACGCCTGATGCCCGCGTAACACCCGATTCAGACAACGATGAACTAAATCAATGCAACCAGACACCACAGAAGAAATACTGAAAGACCTGAAAAATGGTCGCATGGTCATCATCATAGACGGCGAAGATCGTGAAAATGAAGGAGATTTCCTGATGGCCGCCTCCATGGCACGACCTGATGATATAAATTTCATGGCAACACATGGGCGCGGCCTGATCTGCCTCACACTCACACGAGAAAGATGCCGACAACTGCAACTACCTTTAATGGTCAGCAACACAGATACCGAAAGATCAACCAACTTTACCGTATCTATCGAAGCCGCCAGAGGAGTCACAACCGGCATATCCGCCGCTGACCGAGCTGTCACCATCCAGACAGCCGTGGCACCCTATGCAAAACCGGAAGACCTTATTCAGCCAGGGCACATCTTTCCACTGATGGCGCAGCCGGGCGGCGTACTGACGCGCGCCGGCCACACCGAAGCGGGCTGCGATCTGGCCCGGCTTGCCGGACTTGAACCGGCCGCAGTTATCGTCGAGATATTAAATGAAGACGGCACCATGGCGCGCCGACCGGATCTGGAAAAAGTTGCAGAAAAACACCACATCAAGATAGGCACAATCACCGACCTGATTCATTACCGCCTGAATAATGAAAAAACCATCACCCATGCGGCCGAAAGTGAGCTACCCACAAAATACGGCAAATTTCAGCTACATGCTTACCAGGACGACATTGAAGGCAACCTGCACCTCGCCCTGACTCACGGCGATATATCCAGCAATGAACCAACAACGGTCCGTGTACATGTACGCGACAACCTCTGCGACCTGCTCGGCATAACCTGGCAGCACTGTGGCTGGCCCCTGCAAAACGCGATGAAACGTATCGCCCAGGAAAAGCACGGAGTACTCGTCATCCTCTGCGAAAAAACCGACCCCCGCGATATGATTCGACGCATCCAGGGACACACAGCCGAATCAATCAGACAGGAAAACCCACACACCGGAGAAAACACCCAGGCAACACAAGAACTGCGCACCTACGGTATCGGCGCACAAATTCTGGCAGATCTGGGCGTATCCAAAATGCGTGTGTTAAGCTCCCCCAAAATATTTCATGGTCTGGCAGGTTTTGGGCTGGAGGTAGTCGATTATATTCCCCCGGAAAACTGACAGACATCATCGAAAACACAATACAGGAATACAACCATGAACGACATAGAAAATATTGAAGGCGAATTCACAAACACGAGCGGCCGCTACGCAATCGTCGCATCCCGCTTTAATGGTCACATTGTGGAAGCCCTGATTAATGGTGCTGTTGACGCACTAAAACGCCACGGAGTAATCGATGCAGATATTCAACTATACCGCGTCCCCGGTGCCCTTGAAATCCCGTTAATTGCAGAGAAACTGGCCGGTGCCGGCCAGCACGATGCGATTATTGCACTGGGCGCAGTCATTCGAGGCGACACACCACATTTCGATATTGTTGCCAGAGAATCAGCCAGCGGACTATCCACCAGTATGATGCGACACAATATACCGATATCGAACGGCATCCTGACAACAAATACCATCGAACAAGCTGTCGAACGGGCCGGTACCAAAGCAGGCAACAAAGGCACCGAGGCCGCACTTGGTGCAATCGAAATGATCAGCCTGCTGAAAAAGATCAGCTAACATGGCAACGCCGACAAACAAACCGGCAAAAAAGAAAAAGGCCGGCTCACGCACATGCGCCCGGCGACTAGCCATGCAAGCCACATATCAATGGCTGATGAACACGGAAGATATTACACTGATAGAAAAACAATACCTCGAAGATCCCGAAGCCCAATCAGCAGATCAAAATATGCTCACCGAACTGATCCGTGGAATAGAGACAAATTACAAACAACTGACCACCACCATGCAACCATTTCTTGACAGGCCATTCGATAAAATTGACCCGATTGAGCAAGCCATACTCCTGCTGGCAACCTACGAATTAAAATACTCCATTTCAATCCCCTACCGAGCAGTAATCAACGAAGCAATAGAACTAGCCAAAATCTACGGTGCCGAACAGGGACACAAATTTATCAACGGAGTTCTGGACAAAATAGCGAAAGACCTGAGAACTTAAATTGCAGACAGGCAAGGCAAGTCCCTTTCTGAATTTCAATCCACGCGCCCGTGATGGGCGCGACGCACGATCTGTGTGCGACCCAGTGCCTCGGCGTTGTTTCAATCCACGCGCCCGTGAT
>JAJDYQ010000092.1 GCA_022825085.1 Gammaproteobacteria bacterium | reverse complement strand
AAATGGAGGTGTCAGTAGAAGATAGAGTTGATTGAAAAGAGCAATCCAGAGTGGGTGGATTCCTGCTTTCGCAGGAATGACAGTGCCCCGGCCAGGATGGATTCCTGCTTTCGCAGGAATGACAGAGGAGGATCCCCGGTTTGTATCAGTCCGGCCCCGCTTTTTTATGGCTCAAACTGCGTCAGAAATACGGCAATGCACCGGCTGCCAGCGGTCTGGATCGGTTGTTATCGGATTCTCTGACAGATGCGCTAAAGGAAGAAGACCATACCCAAACCGCCGCTGTATCGAGCCGCTGGACTTTGAAAGGCGAGTGGGGCTTTGCCTTGATGGATGATGCCACCGGCATCCCCTATGCCAGTCTGTCGGCATCCGATGCCAAACGCGACCTGACCCTCGGCTGGCGTCTGCTATCCAATCCGGCTGACTTGAGATCAGAACTCGATATCAAGGCCATCCGCCGCGAGAAAGATAATGGTGATCAAAATTATGGCATTGGTGCGGAATTAGAGCTATACTGGTAATGTTTGTATTCAGCCGGTTCATCTTAGACGGGAACCGGTTGTTGCGGGGCCGGGCCCTCCTCTCTTGTGTTCTCCGGCCCCGCTCTTTTTAATAAGCGGGCGGCGCCCTGGATTCTCATTACCCTGTCCTGTTGTACCGATACATTCCGGCTTATGTGTGCCGCCATCCCTGAAATAATGTAGGGTGTCCAGAGGTCCGGCCTGTATGGTCGCAGCCGGGGTATAATAGGGCTGTATTCAAACGGCGGGTTGGTATGCGCTTACAGCAAGGCTTTTTCTGGTGGATTGCGGTCAGCGCCGTGCTGCCGCTGACGCTGCTCATGCTGGGACTGATCCTGTATGGCGAGTGGTTGTATCGTGAACAGATTCGCCGGGAAATTCGAGCCTCTCTTGGTAATATAAGCGCCGGCATCGAGCGCAGCCTGTCTGGTGAGCGTGATATTATCCTGCAAATCGCCGATTCGTCGGCCATGCGAGGCTATCTGCCAGTATTGCAGGCAGTCGGTCGCGGACAGGCACCAACCGGCTTCCATTCTGAAACAGACCGTCTCGGTCGCTTTCTGCTGAGCTTTAATGACATTATTCGCGGGCAGGGGATTCTGCGCGTGCTCGATCTGTCGGGTAATACGCTTATCAAGATCAGGCTTGGGCAGATTTCTCCACCATTGTTTGACGGGCTTCAGGATGTCCCCTATGCCGAACCGGAGCGAGGAGAGGATGTTGCCGGACTCACCGACAGACTGGACGGGCTGAAATCCAATGAGGTGAGCTATATCAATCTGTTCAATCGGGACGCCGAGCAGGCGCTGCTGGACGGGGTCGCACCCCTTGAGCTGGGCGGTGAGCGTGTGGGTTATCTGACCACCAGTCTGACCGGGCAGCAACTGGATTATATTTTGCAGTTGGCACCGAGGCCGTATCATGGTCGCATCAGCCTTGTTGAGATCAATCCTGATACCCCGGATCAGCATGGTCGGGTTTTATATGATGATGATCAGTCTTTGTTGTTTTCCGCTGCCGGCGATTCGACGCGCCTTGTGCCTGATTCATTGCTGGGTGCCGTGCAGGATTATCCTGACGGCGAAATTCGCGAGGGACACAAGACAGTGTATTTTTCCGAGATATTTCCCTATCCCGACAGGCTTTTAAGCTGGATCATTGGCATATGGATTGATGACAGCGAGGTCAATGAGCCATTCCAGCGTTTGCGCTACGGGGTGTTGTTGTTTTCTCTGGCCACCCTGCTGTTGAGCCTGTTTGTCGCCCATGTTGGTGCGGCACGGATCGCGAGACCGATTTCCCAGTTGGTGAAAAATTTCCGCGCCATATCGCGTGGCGAGCAGGCCATGGCCCTGTACGCACATGATACAGAGGAAATAGCAGAGCTAAGCACTGCATTCAATGATATGCAGGAAAATCTTGATCGCATCCAGCGTGAGCGCGACCGGGCCAAAGATATGGCCCTGCAAAACGCAAAACTGGCCAGTGTCGGGCAACTGGCAGCCGGCATAGGCCATGAACTGAATAATCCATTGAATAATGTGATTTCGTATGCACGGTTAATAGAAAAAGACCTGGCAGCCGGAAAGGCAACAGACAGTCAGGATGTCATGGCTATCAGGGAAGAATGTGAGCGGGCATCAGCTATTATTCGAGGCATACTGGATTTTTCCCGGCAGGTGCCGATCCATTATGCACCATTTGATATGCGGGAATGGCTGTCGCAAACGCGGGCACTGGTATTATCGACAGCAGGCGACAGACAGGTCAGGATTGATATCGAGTGCATGAGTGATTTCACGGTTTGTGGTGACCGGGGACGACTGCAACAGGCATTGATCAATCTGCTGATGAATGCCGTGCAGGCAGGTGAGACAGGCAGTACGGTGGCAGTGACCGCCAGACAGATGGGAGATAATTATCGGCTCAGTATTTTTAACAGGGGACAGGGTATAAGCGACGATGCGATGGACCGCCTGTTTGAACCGTTTTTCACGACCAAGAGTATCGGTCAGGGAAGTGGGCTGGGCCTGTCCATTGCCCTGGGCATTGTCGAACAACACCATGGCGCACTGCAACTTGAAAATATGATTAATGATGGCGGCACAATCATCGGCGTTATGGCCACCATGGTTATACCGGTCAATCCGGTGGTGACCCAAGGAGAGTCTTCCGCATGACAGCAGATGTTTATTTTGTTGACGATGATGAAAAGGCCGGAGAGCTGTTTTTGCGCTTCAGCAAGGATGCCTCATTTGCCGCCAGTGTATTCAGAAACGCGGATGATGCTATAGCGGCATTTACAGAATGCCCCGCTTCGGTGGTGGTCACAGACCTCAGTATGCCGGGCAGAGATGGCCTGCAACTCATGCAGGAGCTTTTGCGCATGGCTCCCGATCTGGCCGTCATTATGATCACCGGATTCGCCACGGTCGATAACGCCATTGAGGCCATGAAGCTCGGTGCCGAAGACTTTATCCGCAAACCCTATGATATGGAGGAACTGGTGCTGCTGGTTGAGCGCTGCCTTGACAATGTCCGCATCAGGCAGGAAAACCGTTTGCTGAAGCGGCAGCTTGACCGCGAAAGGGAGTATCTGGGGATGATTGGCAAATCCCCGGCATTGAAGGCCATACAGGGCATCATCGAAAAAATTACCGATGTCCGCTGCCATGTCATCATTGAGGGCGAATCCGGAACCGGCAAGGAACTGGTTGCCCGCGCCATCCACGAGCAGTCACTGGATGCCGACAAGCCGTTTGTCGTTATTGATTGCGGTGCCATGACAGAGTCGTTGCTGGAAAGCGAGCTTTTCGGACATGAAAAAGGTGCCTTTACCGGTGCCGCTCACAGTAAGCAGGGCTTGTTGGAACAGGCATCCGGTGGCACCGTTTTTCTGGATGAGATATGTAATATATCAGACGCTATGCAGGTCAAGTTGCTGCGAGTGGTGCAGGAAAATCAGGTAACACGTGTCGGCGGCCTGAAACCGGTGGAGGTTGATCTGCGGTTCGTCGCGGCAACCAACCGCAATCTTGAACAGATGATGGCAGACGGATTATTTCGGGAGGATCTTTATCACCGCCTGCATGTCATCAAAATACGTATGCCGGCGCTGAGGGAGCGTAAGGACGATATCCCCATGCTGGTGGAAAATTTTATCCGGCAGTTTTCTGATCGATACCACCGTGATGTGCAAGCG
The DNA here is from genome assembly GCA_022825085.1 of Gammaproteobacteria bacterium. Taxonomy (GTDB): domain Bacteria; phylum Pseudomonadota; class Gammaproteobacteria; order JAJDYQ01; family JAJDYQ01; genus JAJDYQ01. The sequence continues at coordinate 17,139 of JAJDYQ010000092.1, read as the reverse complement.
TTCAACTCCCAATCCATGCAGCTTTTTATGAGCTATCACTGGCCCGGCAATATCCGCGAGTTGAAGAACATTGTCGAACGTCATGTGGCCCTGGCAGAACCGGGAAAACCGATGAGTGTTGATGAGTCAGCCATCTGTGATCCATCTGCGGACTCTGTCACGGCAATGCCCGCCGGTCTGCATGGCTGGCCTGATCTGAAAACCCTGGAGCAGAACTACATCCAGGCCGTGCTCGATCATGTCGGTGGTAACCGTGAACGGGCCGCGCAACTGCTCGGCATTAACAAGTCAACGCTGTGGCGAAAACTGAAGCCGACTTCCCGGTAAAAACCGCCGACGCATATTCCGGCATTGCAGTTTGCAATGAATCGCCGACATGATGATTGCCGTTTGCAATGGTCGGTGCCGGATAAAATGGCACCGTGCAACAGTAACTTATTGATTCCGTTGTCAATAACTATTCTGGCTCAGATTTTGCTGCATGTCATGTGAACATTGTGTTCAACAATTCCATAGTAATCAGGAGTTTTCATCAATGACGATAAAACGCAGGATGTTTTTGAAAGGTTCTCTGGCAGCCGGCACGGTAAGCGCCGCCGTCAGTGCTGGCCTTTTGGCCCCCGGTCCGGTACTGGCGGCCTGGAATAAAACGGCTTTCGAGGCCAAGACGGTTGAGGATGCGCTGCAAAGCACCGGCCTCTCCGATGCGGCTGATTCTGGCGACATCAAGATCAAGGCCCCGGACATCGCAGAAAACGGTGCCGTGGTTCCTGTAACGGTCTCTGCCGGAATGGAAGGCGTAGAAACCATTGCAATTCTTGCATCAGGTAACGGCGTACCTCTGACTTCCAGCTATACGCTGGGTCCGGGTGCCGATCCTTTTGTATCTACCCGCATCAAAATGGCCAAGACGGGCGATGTTGTCGCCGTTGTCAAAGCCGGCGGCCAGGTTTACATGGGCAAGAAGGAAGTCAAGGTAACCATCGGTGGTTGTGGCGGTTAATCCCGACCTGACCTTATTATTAATTGATATACAGGAGCTGCAATAATGGCTAAGAAGTCTATCAAGGTACGTGCAAAGGCCAAGGGTGACGTTACAACAGTAAAATGTCTGATCAACCACCCCATGGAAACCGGCCTGCGCAAGGACAAGAAAACCGGCAAGGTAATCCCTGCCCACTTTGTACAGGAGGTAATCGGTACGCATAATGGCAATACTGTTCTGGCCGCGCACTGGTCCGGCGGTATTTCCAAGAATCCGTATCTGTCATTCAAGTTCACCGGTGCCAAGTCGGGTGATACCCTGAATGTGAGCTGGACGGATAATAATGGCGGAAGCGATTCCCTCGACGCCAAAATCAAATAGATTTTCATTGTTTGATTTTTCCGGGAAAGCCGTATGGTGGTTGGCACCATGCGGCTTTTTTGATCGGCCGCAAAGTACTCTTCCTCTCCCGCCCCGGCCGTCAAAGCGAAAGTGGTATCGCTACTGCTCTCAGGGGAGATTGTTCACTGAACGGGGATATCCGGGTCGCAACGCTATCTATTGATGAGGTTCGACGCCGAAAATCCGGGGCCATTTTTTTCGCATTTTATCCCTAAGCCCCGGTTCGTTTTCAGCAGCGTATTTCAAAAAGGTCTTTGCCGTCAGGGAGAGTTCCCTGCCTTTTGGATAAACGATGTACCACTGGCGCAAGATCGGGAAACCCTCAACATCCAGAATTGCAACCGGACTGTCCTCACCGTCCAGTGTCATGGTGTGCAGGGACAGCACCGATAGTCCCAGACCGCCAACAATGGCATGTTTAATTGCTTCGTTACTGCCCAGCTCCATGCGCACTTTAAGTCGCAGATCCTTCGCCCTGAACACTCGCATCATGGCATCCCGAATACCTGACCCCGGTTCGCGAATAATAAACGGTTCTCTGGCAATTTCTTCCAGAGGAATGTTCTTTCTGGTGGCAAGCGGATGGTCGCGTGGCGCAAGGACAACCAGCGGATTCGGTGAAAACGGGTGCATCTCAACATCAACTTCATAGTCTGACATCTGACCGAGAATATACAGGTCATCCCTGTTATCCAGCATCCGTTCGATAACACGTTCACGATTAGTTACCTTGAGTGACAGATCAATGCCCGGATACAACCGGCTGAATTCACCGAGCACTTCAGGTGTAATGTATTTCGCCATGGTAATCCCGGAAATACGCAGGCGACCCCTTTTCATTCCCTTGAGGTCATCTATTTTCATCTCCAGATTCGACAGGGCATCAAATATCCTGTTACAGGCATCATAAAGCTCGTGACCCGCCTCTGTCGGCACAACATTTCGCCCGACATGCTCAAACAAAGGCAGGCCTATGGCACCAGCCAGCTTTTTGATCTGCATGGAAACGGTGGGTTGCGTCAGAAACAGTTCTTCGGCAGCACGGGTAAAACTGCTGAGGCGAACAATGGCTTCAAAAACCTGAAGCTGACGCAGCGTGGCATGACGAATCAGATGGTTCGGCATGTTAACGCCCTGGGCACCATCCCGATCTTCCTGTGAAGAAGTTGTGTTTTTCACCCCATTCTCTCAATGCGCGGCCATTGGCTGCAATCAATGGAATACCCGTCTATCAGCCAAATGACCGGCGACCATTTAGTGGCGCAACCAATAATTAATCCGGCCAGACACGGCCTTTACTTTGATACGGGTCTGTAATGGCCTGTGATGAGGTCACCGGCTTTCTTGCCGAAGCCTTTTTGGAGGCGGTCTTTTTTGCAGCAGTTTTTCTGGCTGTGGTTTTTTTCTTTACGGTCGGTGTAGCTGACCGGGCCGAAGTCTGATTTGCCTGTGTACCGGCTCTGGTTTTCTTCATCGAACTCATCAGCATCCGGCGGGTTTTGTCTGTATTGCTCATAATAATTTAATCTCCTTGATTAATTGTTCCATTTCTTCTGAGGCAATGCGCCCCAGACTACCCATCTCAAATACGTTTTTACCATGTAAAATGCTATGTCGATACACCGCCCGGCGGGTTATCGCGGTATCCGCGACCAGCAGATCGATTTGCTGCAATGCCTCGCGTACAAGTTTTGACATGGTCGTTCTTGCTTCCGCCTGATTAATCACCATCATGGGTTTCAGTGATGGATTGACTTCAAGTGAACCTTCAATTGCCCGTTCAATATGTACAGTTGCCCACAGGTCCATAGGTGACGGCTGCACAGGTATCAGAACGATATGACAGGATTTGAGGGCCACATCGGTTTGGGGCGCATGCACCGATGGCGGACAATCTATGAAAACATGGCCGAATGTCCGCTGCAGATTGTCGATCTGCTGGTGCAAGTCGTTTTCTGCCCGAAAAACCGGAATGGTATCATCATTGGTTGATATGGCACGCCACTGCAAAGATGAACCCTGTGGATCAGCATCAACCAGTGCTGTTGGTGAATCCCGATTAAATCTGGAAGCCAGATTAATACTCAAAGTTGTCTTGCCTGCGCCCCCCTTATTACCAGCTATTGCAAATACGGACATGGAGCAACCTAATCTTCCACTTTGTCAGCAAACCCGTCAAGCTGTTGTGCAAAAAGGCGTTGATCATCGCCAATGACTTGCTCGCCGTCGTTCAGGTGGATGGTGATATTCACATAGTTTTTGGCAAAGCCCATATCAGGATACAGGCCTTTTCTTTCAGACAGCTCAGCGGCAAGATCAAGGAAGTCGCGCAGGGTGGCGTAGTCCCGGAACTCATATCGCTTTTCCAGACGTACCGGTCGGATACGCTCTCGCCATTCTTGTGCCATCATATCCCTGCCTTAGCCAATACACTGCGACCCCGATATTACCCGCTCAGGAAACTTGCCCCAGCCATTCCGCCAGTGACCGCCCATGCTCTCTTTCATCCTCAAGCAGCGCCTCGAATAATAAACGGTCATCCTGACTGCCGGCCCTGGAACAGTGCTGCACTGCACTTTCATACAGCGATATCAGCTCCATTTCAAATGCACAGTCATGCTCAAGCAACTGCCGGAGGTTCTGTCCGAGCTTTACCGGTCGCAACTGTGAGGCATTGGGAGCAACCCCAACCGCCAGCATCCGGCTGATAATGCGCTCTGCGTGAGCCAGCTCTTCCGCCGCTTCCACACGAAATCTGCTGGCTGCTTCATCCAGACCCCAGGCTGCCACAAGTCTGGACTGCGTGGTGTATAACTGAACCGCAGAAAGCTCCAGACTCAACGCCCGACCAAGATAGCCATAAATAGGCTGCTCCGTGTTTGCCGTTAACATGACAACGAACCGAATAAACGCGCAGCCAACAGGCCGTTACTGACACGCTCGCAGGCATCTGCGCCAGCACGAACCGCCGCATTGAACGTACCGGTTTCAGCGCGAAACAGAACCAAACTCACGCCCCGTCAAATGCACTTCCGCAGCTTTTGTCATTGCATCCACCGCCTTAACAGCGGGAACCAAACCGCGCATTTCAATCATACCCGGCACAACGCCATTCATGTTATCGGCCATGGCCTGCTTCTCCTGCGAACCTGTACGGGCTAACAACCACCGTTTATCAGGTATCTGAACCCGTCGGGAGCACCGGCTCAACTTCACGGTGCGGACGTGCAATGATGTGTGCGGCCACCAGACCATCACCAACGCGCTCACAGGCGTCAGCACCGGCACGAACCGCCGCATTGACCGCACCGGTTTCACCGCGAACCAGAACCGTAACATAACCACCACCAACGAACTCGCGACCAATCAAACGCACTTCGGCGGCCTTGGTCATCGCATCCGCTGCCTCAATAGCCGGAACCAGACCGCGTGTTTCGATCATGCCCAGCGCAATACCATAATTATCATTTGCCATTTCGATCTCTCCTAAAATAATGGACTTGCTGTAAAAACGAACTGTGTCGCAACATCCGTCACGTTGCCTTGCCACAGCCTTCCCGGTTGCCTAACTCTTGCCAGGCCCCCAAAAATCAATAATGCCGCAGATCGTCAGATCGGTAAGCACCCTGAAGTCTCCCGCTGCATAGCGGGCCGCCGAACCACTCGATGTAAACACCCAGTGCCCCTTATGGCATCCCACAGGATCAACTGCCACATGAACCGCATTATTGCGGTCACGCAATACCCGAAGGCTGATGTCATGCAGACCCGGCACACGACGGGTACAGACCAGTGGCTGTTCAACCTGCATAATCTCCATTACTGGTCGTCCTGCTCTGCATCCCAGTGATCAATGATCCCGACTATTGTCAGATCACTTGGGTATCCTTTGCTGCCAGCCGCCTCACGCGCCGCAGAGCTCCCCACACAAATTACCCAGTCGCCCGGTATGCAACCCACAGCATCAACCGCAACCAGACGCACGCTGCCATCCTTAACGACCTGGAGATGTTTATGTTCCATGGCCGAGATACGATTGGTCGCTACCAACGGCTTTTCTACCTGGCATATTTTCATCAGTGCGCCCTTATTGTAGCCGTTGATTTCACCGAGGAATCGAGGATCTCGATCTGTCCGACAGCATGAATATCACGGATGACCTGCAGGGTGTGCAGCAATCCGCGCTCAGTCAATTTTCGATAGCGTTCATGCAAGGCATTCGCCACACGACCGCAGCGTTGTTCAGCACGCTCACGCGCACCCGGCACATTGCCATGATAGTCAAAGCGCACAACAATCGGCACCGGCAAGCCATGCGATACATTCAGGCCAGTAAATATCTGGATGCCGACATCCAGATCATCTGTTGCCTCTTCAACGGTATTCATATATGAGAAGAACATCAGGTTGCGCAACTGAATCTCTTCAAAGCCAATGCCGACACCGATAAAGCGTTCACTGTGTCCGGCATCTTCATAATGCCCACCGTAATACCGACGGACATACTCAAGTTGTGACAGATTTTTGATCAGCAGGTAGGCCATGAAGCGAGCCATGCCCGGTTGTAATGCACCCCCTCCTTTTTTGTTCACCTGATCAGCAATCCACTGCTCAGCCTCAGCCGCATCCATACCTGAGGTGGCATCATATATATCCAGGCTGTCAATATAATTCTCCGGGTCAATATCACCATTGTCGTTCGGCATGTGAATCCGGATAGAGTCTGTATCCGTATCCATGCCCAGCAACAGCCGATCAATTGATGCACCACAGCAATGAGTATTTTCGACAGCCTGACGAAAACTATTCAGGCACCCGACACCACCCAGTATCGCCCTGGTGGTGTCGGAACCATGTGCCGCACAACCCAGATGATCGGGATCCACCGAACTATAATGATAAACCACCGCCTTAAGATATCGTGTCGGTTCGTCCGATGTGTTCGGCTTGCCTTCACGAAAGCGAACCAGCTCGGTACGCACCCATTTTTCAAGACTGTCTTCGATATCGAACATCGCGCCGGCATAGGAGCGACGCCGAACCGACCGATACGGCAAACGTAAAACATAGCGGATGACATGTGCCAGACGACCATCTGCGCACGGCGAGATATCCAGCTTATGAAAGCCGCATTGTTGCAGAAATGCCTGAAATTGGCCGTCATCATCACTGCCCAGAGGGTCGCTAGTGAACACCTCATCGCAGAAACGGTAATAAGTCTCAAAAATACACCAGGCAAACAGACGGCGCATATCCAACTGCTTGACCCAGGCATCGACCAGCAAATCCTCTGGCAATGCGAATCCCAGATGATCGCGTGCCATATTCTGTGCCCGAATCTCAAAATCGGCATCATGCTGAATTGCAGATATTTGCTTCAGCGTTGGGATAATGGCATCAAACGCCTCTTTAATGCGGCTTTCATAGGCATAAAGATGGGCATTTTCCTGTGTATGCACCAGCGGATGGCATCCATCACGAACAATGCCACGCTCACTGCTTCCCATACGATCACCCGGACGCACGGCACCGGACGCGGGACGGCGGCGCATGACGCGGCCCGGCCGGCTGCGTGTCAGATTATTATGTACACTTAGCATGTTGAATCCGAGTGTTGATCATGAAAATCAACCACGCGCCCCGCCTGAGTACGTAATCAGCGAGCCCTTATCGGTATTGCCGCTGCCGCCCGTCACCTTGCTGTCTGGAACGGGCAATGCTTCATTGCGCTTTTGTAAAACCGCCATGGTATCGGTCATGCCCATACGTATAGTCGGGTTGCGCAGCGTTGCCGAACGACCTTCCGTACCGGTAACATGCTGATTGCGCATCCAGTCACTACCCGTAATCTTCAATCCCGCATCCTGACCTTCGCCGGTGATGCGTGCCTTGACACGACCGTCAACCTGCTGCGCCACCACCGGCCGATGTTGCCCGGATTGCATCCTGCCGCCAAAGCGTGCCTCTTCGGTACCGGTCACCTTGCCGCCCGCCATGCCAAAAGGACCGGTAATATCATGTCTGGCTTCATAGCGATTGCCCGTAACGCCGGTAGAACCTTCCGCATGAGCAGCACCATCGGAAGGTGGCGTTACGCTGAACTGCTGCCATGGAGCACCCTCAAGTGGCTGAGGAAAATCCGGGCTCGCCGTGTCTGCCGGCGTTGCCGGGCAGGCATCGGCAAACTGATCAGCCCCTATATATGGTGTACCGGTAATCGGCTCACAGGAACCTTTCTCAGCGCCGGTCATGGCACCACCGACACCCGGCTGCCGGCCTGTCATTATGGCACCCGGTGTGCCGGCCGGAGGGCGCTTGCGCGCCTCTGTTTCCGCCACCTCCGATGCCTCGCAATATGTAGCCGCCTGATCCAGGCCGGCATAAGGTGTGCCGGTAACTGCCTTGCAGGTGCCAGCCTCATCACCGGTCACCCTGTCAGATCGGCCCGTCATGGTTCCGGTAACCATGTTTCCCGTGTCCGCAAAGGAAGCATCTGTTTTTTGATCCTGAGGAGCGGGGGTGGTCTTGCAGAAACTGGCGAACTGCTCCTGACCGATGTAATCATCGCCTGTAATACGGCGGCAACTCCCGGCCTCGTCACCGGTCACGCTGTCGTGGCGGCCAACCATGGTCCCGGTTACGTGGCTGCCGCCAGGCGTTGTGCTGGCACCAACTCTGGCTGGCATATGACCGGTATCCGATGCTGCCGTGTATCGGGTGCCAGTCAGCTCACGATTCATGCCCGACTCATCACCGGTCACCTTCGGAGAACGATCAACACTATCACCGGTTACCTTTTTGCTTTCCATACCCGCGTTTTGATCACGACCCCTGTGACCCACCGGTGCGACATTAATCACCGTGTTACCGGCAACCGGGTTTTTCGAGGGACGAATCCGACCATATGGACGCGATGGCTTGCGGCTCGAATCACCATTTTTGCTGCGCTGCTCGCGAATGGCTCTCGATATGTCACGACCGGACCTGTCGGGCCCGCTCAAATGCCGGGCGTGAGACACGCCAGTTGCGCCGATGCCCGCCTTGCCTCGCGAAGACATCAGCCGACGACGGGCAAGCGATGCCGCCCGGGCAGTCGAAATCGAGGCTCCGGGATTAACTGCAGTCAGTTCATCGGATAAAGATGAGGGGGCGGACTGTAATCCGTCTTTTTCCTCAACCATCGTGCCCGGGTTCGAGACAGGGGCCGCCGCCATATGGTGTGCAAGGCCCTCTTGCAGACCAGCCCTGCCATGTAAAGACATGGCCTGACGACGGGCCTGGGCCGCCATCCGGCCAGTGGTCGCGGACGCATGGGCCGCGCTACCCGCCATTCCGGCAGAGGCAACGGCTGACGCAGGCCGCCCTCTGTCAGGCAGCCCGGCTTTACCTGATGCAGACATTGCCCTGCGTCTCGCCATAACAAGTTCACGAGTCGTTTGTGCCATGATAAATCTCTGTGCCCGAACTAAAATGCCCTGATTAAACGGTTGCTCCTGCACCGGCCCGACCAAAACCGGACGATACTCGACTCACCTTTCAAGTGCGCCCTTCGTAAACCACAAAGCAGGAACCCTGAGACTGGGTGTAGTTGTCATAGCCGGTCAGACGAACATGATGATCGGGAAATGCGCGATGGCAGGCTTCCAGCTCGGCCAACACATTCCCCATGTTTTCCTCACCAAAGAAGGGGAGTTTCCACATCGTCCAGTAATAATCAAAAGCATTGTTCGGATGCTCGTGCTCAATCGCCGGTGTCCAGCCATTTGCAATAATATAAGCAATCTGCGCCTGTATTTCAGTCGCACTCATTTTGGGGAGAAAACCAAAGGTTTCCAGCGTATTGGCAGTTTCATAGTTACCCACATTTAATGTGGCCATTGTCTTGCTCCTCTTCAAATAATCCAGCAAACAGATTTCAATTTATCGGAAGACGCGAGTTACACGTCCAGTTTGTCAACAGTTTCAAATTCAAACTTGATTTCTTTCCAGGTTTCCATGGCGACAGCCAGTTCCGGGCTGCTCTTGGCGGCCTCGGTCAGAATATCGCGAGTCTCTTTTTCGATCTCGCGACCTTCGTTACGCGCCTTGACAGAGGCTTCCAGGGCAACGCGATTGGCTGCCGCACCGGCTGCATTACCCCATGGGTGCCCCTGCGTACCACCACCGAATTGCAGCACGGAATCATCACCAAAAATAGTCACCAGCGCCGGCATGTGCCATACGTGAATACCACCGGAAGCAACCGCAAATACACCGGGCATGGAACCCCAGTCCTGGTCGAAGAACACACCGCGTGAGCGATCTTCCGGCACAAAGGACTCGCGAAGTTGATCTACAAAACCCAGAGTTGAGGCACGATCACCTTCCAGCTTGCCAACAACGGTGCCGGTGTGCAGATGGTCACCACCCGACAGACGCAGACATTTGGCCAGCACACGAAAATGGATGCCGTGCTTGGGGTGCCGATCAATCACCGCATGCATTGCACGGTGAATGTGCAGCAGCATACCGTTATTGCGACACCAGTTGGCCAGACCGGTGTTGGCAGTAAAACCACCGGTCAGAAAGTCGTGCATAATGATAGGCATGTTCAACTCTCTGGCGAACTCAGCACGCTTATACATTTCCTCCGGGGTTGGAGCAGTTACATTCAAATAGTGACCTTTGCGCTCACCCGTCTCCTGCTCAGACTTGTGGATCGCCTCAGCAACAAACTCGAAACGATCACGCCAGCGCATAAAAGGCTGGGAGTTGACATTTTCATCATCCTTGGTCAGGTCCAGACCGCCGCGCAGACATTCATATACGGCCCGGCCATAGTTCCTGGCAGATAACCCCAGCTTGGGTTTGATGGTACAGCCCAGCATCGGCCGGCCATATTTGTTCAGACGGTCGCGCTCAACCTGTATGCCAGCAGGCGGCCCGCCACAGGTCTTGATATAAGCAATCGGGAAACGAATATCTTCCAGACGCAGGTGCTTGAGCGCCTTGAAACCGAACACATTGCCCACCAGCGAGGTCAGCACATTAACAACCGAACCTTCCTCAAACAGGTCAATAGGGTAGGCCACAAAGGCATAGAAAGACTCGGCATCTCCCGGCACATCTTCAATCCGATAGGCACGACCCTTGTAATACTCCAGATCAGTCAGCAGCTCAGACCATACCGTTGACCAGGTACCCGTTGAGGATTCGGCCGCAACCGCCGCTGCAACTTCTTCACGCGGCACACCGGGTTGACCGGTACACTTGAAACAGGCCAGCAGGTCCGTATCCAAAGGCACATAGTCCGGTGTCCAGTACATTTCGCGGTACTCTTTCACGCCCGCCTGATAATCTTTCGATGAAGCCATCTCTTTACTCTCGCTTAAGGTTATTCAAGATTAAAAATTTTTCGGAAGCCCCTGCTGAAACCGATTTTCAGCATGGAGTCACCCTATCTACCGACTTCCACAGGCACAAAACCGGATACGAGACTTCACATACGTCAGGGGCACCCCACACCTGTTGTATGGAAGCATACACTGAGGTTCACATATTTAGCCAATCAATAATTTCAAACCAACTCATAGAAATAAATCTATAAATCATTTCGCTGCTCATATCAACCGTCTGCCAGACTAATATGCCGCCACCTGATGGCGCATTTGCCGGGTCTTTTCCACCATGCGATAGGTTGAACGGTTGTTATTGTAAGACAATACCCTGTGCAGCCTCACCCATTTTACCGCATGGGATTCATGGCTGCCCGGCACATCGTGTGCATCATCGGCTTCCAGCAAAAACCGTATATCAATATGACCATGAGCAGGTGCCTTTAGCAAGGCCGGAATCATGTGCATATCAACATCAAACACATCGGGAGCGAGCAGGCGAATATGCGCACCATCAATGCCACTTTCTTCAGCCACTTCACGCATGGCCACTCGCAACACATCCGGGTCACCATCGGCATGACCACCGGGCTGATACCATTCGTGTAATGTGCCGTGATGCACGAGCAGCACATGGCTGCGATCCGGATTCACTACCCAGGCAGAACCGGTAATATGGACAGGCGCATGTTCACGCTCGAAGCAGCCCGGATTATTTTCAATATATTCAACAGCACGGCGCACATAGGCTGCCTCATCCATAAATCGGGTACGATGGCTGCGCAGATAGTTCAACAAATCCTGACGGTGCATGATTTCCCCGTCAGGTTCCCGCCGGATTTTGCACGGCAGCCATCGCCGCCGCTGCCGCCTCTTCAATATCAGCCTCTTTTCCCGAGAGGGTCAGGCGCCCATAGGCACCAACTGCCCGGCAATCAACCAGCCTGACCGAAGCAGCTTTCTCGGCCTGATTGGCCGCATAAACGATATAGCCGGCAGGCTGAGTTTCCAGGATGAACATGCTTTCCCCCGGAATCATCATGGAACCACCACGATGCTGGCGGTTGATCAGGACTGTATGATCAGAGGTCATACCGCGAATAATCTCGTGCCATTCCACCTCACACCGGTCGCGTTCATCCAGCTCCGAGTTCATGCTGGAAAGCAGAATCTGGCCCGCCTGACGCACATCGGCCTGCGAACGCGAATGGATGACCATCGAACCAAAAGCTCGCTCCACCACCTGCTGAGTCAATTTTACCTGGGTTGCCTTCAGCGCAATATCCGTCACACGATGCACCGCCATCCCCGGTGCCACCTCTACCCAGAGACAGGAATCACCCGGAACCGGCGGAAAGCCCTGGGACACGGACGCCATCAATTCAGCCAACTGTGGCTGCAGCGAGTCAATGAATACATAGGTCCTGAGTTCAACCATGGATGATTTCCAGAAAGGCAGGGGTTTGGCATACCGACCGCATGTCCCTTTGTTCTACTGCGAACCTCCCGTGCAGGATCGCTTTGTGAGACTTTCATGGCATTTGTCCGGCTGCTCCGACCGTCCAGCGTGTCGGCATGGGAATAGATGATAAAGGAAGGCCCCCATGTTCATCAATCAATATTCCGATACGACTGCATAGATAAAGGGCTATAGGAACATGAAGAAAAAAGGAGGCTGCCACGGATTTCGGTAGCATTCATAATGTTGTGTCATTGACTTAAACTGATATGAACTGATTTGATTAAGGAGATGATATATGAAAACCCACATTGGCTTTGATATGGAAGAGGCCATCAGGGATTTGCGCAAAGGCAAAGACCTCAGTGGCAAGGATGGCATTTTTACCCCACTCATCAAGTAACTGACCGAAACGGTCATGCAGGCAGAGCTGGAAGAACATCTGGCAACCGAGGCTGATCCGAACCATAAAAACGGCAGCAACACAAAAAAGGCTATTCGTCAAAATCATGATATATCCAATTCGTAATCTCCCCATTTTTAGTTGAACTCAGAAGTAGAGTTCAGTTAGACTTGAAGATTCTCTATTTTTAGTTAAGCTTTGGGGGAAGAAAATGGCTAGGAATTATTGGGGCTATCGAATAGACACCGATAATATTGACTTTTTTCGCTCGGAATTGGAGCAAGGTCGCCTGCGTCAAGGGTGGGGCTGGGATGAAAAACAATGCCTGACTAACCTGACTATGGACAGCGGCGCAAAGCGTAATCTGCCGATTTTTAATAAAGTAAAAAAAGGTGACATATTACTAATTCCTCGTTTACCGACCTGGAGTGAAGTTGCTGTTGTTGAAGCAACAGGAGACTTCGATAAAAGTTATAGATATGAAATTGATCCGGTCCATGGTGATTATGGCCATATCTTCCCTGCGAAGTTAATTAAGCAATTTACCAGAAAAAATGCGGCTGTATCAGGCGATATTCGTTCGACTCTAAAGAACGTATCGAGATTTTGGAATGTCGGTCATTGTGCAGATGCTATTGAAGGGATCATTCATAAAGAAGATGAAGAATTGAGAAGTGAGCTTAGTTTTATAAACAGGTTTCATAATATACTAAACGATAGCCTTAACCGCAGCTTTGACAACAAGAAGTTCTCAAATGAATTATATGATTGTTTAAATAAGAACCTGTCAAATATAGAATGGGAGTATGCTCTGATTGAAGGTCTCAAAAAGATATACCCATCGCCAATCGTGGTTGAACGAACTGGTGGCCCCTTGGAAAAACAGCATGGTACTGACATTCTGATTAAATTTCCTGGATTGTCAGATTACCAGTATGCAATAGCTATACAGGTCAAAGACTATTCTGGGTATATGTCTGGAGATGCAGTTGAGCAAATATCCAAGGCAGATAACTATTGGAAAAGCGAAGGTCTAGTCCTGATCGATAAGTATGTGATCGTTACCAAGTGTGAGAAAGAGCAAAATACCGAGATCACAAGCCTGGATGAGTCTGTAAAAATTATATTTGCCAATGAGCTGAAAGATCTTCTTATGAAAATGGGCATGAGCGAGACAGGCTTTGCTCTCGATATTGCTTAAGTAAGTATGAATATATTTCAATGCTGGCAAAGGCTTAACTAATTTTAGTGCAAAGTTGTGCGATCTGTCGGCATTTTTTAATAGGTTAGGATGTTTATTAATAGTTATAAGATGCAATGGAGTTCGAGTAAATAATGAACGATACAAAGGAAATGGAAGAAAGAATAAATAAAATTATAAAATATCTGAATACAGGTATTCATGAAAGAGAGGAAGTGATCGCTGTCTCATTATTGGCGGCTTTGTCAGGTCAAAATATTTTTTTACTCGGCCCTCCTGGTACTGCCAAGAGTTTAATTTCTCGCCGTTTAAGCCAGGCTTTTGAGACAAAATCATATTTTGAATATTTGATGCAAAGATTTAGTACGCCAGAAGAAGTATTTGGCCCGGTGTCTATATCAGCGTTAAAAAAAGATAACTATATTCGCAAAACGGATGGTTTTTTGCCAAAAAGTGACTTCGCATTCTTAGATGAAATATGGAAATCCAGCCCTGCTATTCTTAATACGCTTTTAACCATAATTAATGAAAAAATATTTAGAAATGGACAAGAAATTGAAGCTGTACCACTAAAGGTTTTAGTTTCAGCCTCTAATGAAATACCTCCTGAGAATCAGGGATTGGAAGCATTGTATGATCGTTTTTTGGTGCGAATGTATGTACTACCAATGAGTGAAAAAAATAGCTTTGAGTCTTTATTGCAGTCAAGCCCAACCAAAGATCAGATTGACTTGCCAGATGGAACATTAATAACCCATGAAGAATGGGAGAGATGGCAACTTGAAATTGAAAAAATCAAGCTCTCCTCAGAAACCTTAAATATAATACATGATATTCGATTAACTTTTTTTGAAAAAGGTGATGATTTAGGCATTTATGTATCTGATCGCCGTTGGCAAAGAGCATCTATGCTTCTAAAATCAGCAGCTTTTTTCTGTGGCAGAAAAGAAACCAATCTTGTAGATACATTGCTATTAAGGCATTGTTTATGGACAACAAAAGACAATCGTCCAGAGGTTGTTAAAATTGTCGAAGACGCCGTTAGAAATTGTGGTTTTGAAACTGGGTTTAACTCGCATAGTATTGATGAAGAAAAAGATGATTTGGAAAATGAGATACAAAAAGAGCTATATCACTCAGAAGATGTTTATGAAACTACCAAGCTATCTGACGATGACAATAATGAGTATTTTAAATGTTCACGCTATTATAATTATAATTATAATAAAAAAAATATAAAATTTTATATTCATGCTGACAAAATGAAACAAGAGGGTGATTTCTACCCTGTTGATGAACAAGGCAATCAATTAGAACGGATAATATGTAATTTTGGTAAACAAGGTGTTTGTAATATACAGATTTTCAATGGACATCCAAGTATTTCTCCAAGTAAACATCCTCCAAATGATAATTCTCATCTTTGGGAAAACGTAACCCAATTTGTGCCAAAAATTCTTTTTCGTAAAGGTAATAAAAAATCAGAAGTAAATCATCGACTGGTTGATTCATTACAGGAAGATGTTGTTCAGTTAGAAGAAAAATTCAAAAATATCATCGATGATATTGATAAGAAACTTACTAAGTTTAAACGCGAGTTAGATACACCTTTTGTTATGGAGAAAACAAGAGATATTGCTTTAGAAAGTGTACAAAAACAACTCACAGATGTGAAGTCACGCTGTAAAGACTGTGAACGACTGAAAAGCCTGATAGGAAGAACCTGATAGGTTGATTCATGTCCAATAAAAATCATCTTTCTAATGATGAAATAGACGATTTAGCGAAACAATTTCCAGTTGCTAAAAAGGAAGCGATAAAAGATAAGCTTTTATTTGAAGTGAAGCAGTGGCAAAACGGAGTTAAACGATGGCTGGATAAGAAAAATCCGTTTAAAGAAGATCAGCGTAGATTTAGACTTGCAGATAGAAGTTTGAAACAAAAGTATGCTTCAATTACAGATATTGAAGATGATTTATCAGGCTTTTCACTCCTGTCCCAAAAATCAAAAATCCCAATAGATAAAGAATTTTGGACCTCAGAAATAGAAGAATTAAAAAATGAGCCTAAATCGGAGCAGTTGGTCAATAAACTTTCTGGTACTGATAAAGCCTCAATTAAATATAAAAGTTCAAATGAAGAGAATAGATTCATTCTCCGAACTTTACTGCAAGAACAATGGCTAAAATCATTACATCAAAGTCATTCGAAATGGGAACTGGAAGCCATTGAAGAATATAGACGCAGATTTCTTGAAAAAATATCTGATTGGCTGAATTTACTACAGCAATTGGATGATGCTCTTTCCGATTTATCTTTAGATACAGGATTATTTGATTTGTCACGAGCCAATCTAACATTGTCCGATATTGAGCGTTTAAAGCAGTGGGTAACATACATATCTGAAGACGAAGGCGTTAAAAATCTTTGTGATATGATGGGACGACTCAGACAGTCAGGAAAAACCAGACGTCAAGAGTTGGTTAAAAACACGATAAGCGTCCAAGCATTTGTTCCTGATGTGAATTCAAAAGAGGAAATTGTTGGCATCCATTTGGGACGTGATGTCGAGCATGCTTTACCTCAAGAGTTAGCACTACTTGCTGATGATGAAATCTCTATTTTATTTGATATGAAATATATAGAGGGCAAATTGATTTGCTTTGATATGGAAGGCTCTCAATTAAAAGAAAAATCTATCGAGGAAGAGATATTAGTTCAGGTAGATGATAAAGAAGAGCATGGCCCTATTATTATTTGTGTTGATACAAGTGGCTCTATGCAAGGTTCGCCTGAAACGATAGCGAAAGCTGTTGCTTTATTTATGGCAACTAGAGCTAATGAGCAAAAAAGAAACTGTTTTCTGATAAACTTTTCTACAGAGGTAGAAACTTTGGATTTATCAGGAAGTGTAGGTCTTTCAAAAGTTATCAAATTTTTACAGCGCTCTTTTCATGGAGGAACAGATGCTTCTCCCGCACTAGACTATGCTTTAAAGTTAATGAAGAGGGAAGACTATAAAAAATCAGATTTGCTAATGATCTCTGATTTTATAATGGCGACTCTGTCTGAATCATTACAAAATGAAATATCTAATGCTAAAGAAAATGAAAATAAATTCTATTCATTATCAATTGGTAATATGTTTTTAGAAAAAAAGATGAAATCCATTTTTAATAATGAATGGGTTTATAACCCTAGTAATTGCAGCGTACATTCATTGCATAGTATGGTTAGTGAAATATAAGAGGGGAGGCTGTTCAAAATTCTGTGTCAGCCATTCACATTTACAAAGCAATGTAATCGTCGAGTCGT
>JAJDYQ010000085.1 GCA_022825085.1 Gammaproteobacteria bacterium | reverse complement strand
CACCGGCTTTCGTCTCGGTATTGCCACAGATTGGACATCCAAGTGGTATGCTGACACCAGAGATTTCGCTGGTTATCTTGCAACAGATCTGGAGGTTCGCAGCTTCTTGCGTAAGGAGCTGTCGCAGGCTTCTGTCAGCGGGATTGTTATTCAGCGTCCGGCCAGAAATGCCCATATCACTATTCACACTGCGCGCCCAGGTATTGTGATCGGCAAGAAAGGTGAAGACATTGAAAAGCTGCGTCAGAAGCTTACTCGTATGATGGAGGTTCCGGTACACTTGAGTATCGAAGAAATTCGCAAGCCGGAGTTGGATGCGCAACTTGTTGCCGAAGGTATCTGTCAGCAATTGGAGCGCCGCATTATGTTTCGTCGTGCCATGAAGCGCTCTGTGCAAAATACCATGCGTCTTGGTGCGCAGGGTGTTCGAATCAATGTTTCAGGCCGGCTGAATGGGGCGGAGATTGCACGAACTGAGTGGTATCGTGAGGGCCGCGTTCCACTGCATACGCTCAGAGCAGAGATTGATTATGGTTTTGCCGAGGCCAATACCACATATGGCATCATCGGCGTGAAGGTCTGGATATTTAAGGGCGAGATCTTTGAGGATGATAAGGATCTCGGCGTTATGCCTGCCGCAGCTGGTCAGACGAGTTAAATTCGGGAGAGTGTAATGTTACAACCTAAGCGCACAAAATTTAGAAAGCAACAAAAAGGCCGTAACAGGGGGCTGGCTCATAATGGTAATAAGGTCAGTTTTGGAGAGTACGGGCTCAAATCACTTGGTCGTGGGCGCATTACAGCACGTCAAATTGAGGCTGCTCGTCGTGCGATGGTTCGTCATATAAAGCGCGGTGGTAAAACCTGGATTAGAGTTTTTCCTGATAAGCCAATTTCCAAAAAACCTTTGGAGGTTCGTCAAGGTAAAGGCAAAGGTAATGTCGAGTACTGGGTTTCTCAGGTCCAGCCTGGTAAAATGCTGTATGAAATGGAAGGTGTTTCAGAAGAGCTGGCGCGTGAGGCGTTTGCTCTGGCGGCGGCAAAGCTGCCGGTAAAGACCATGTTTGTTACTCGCACGGTGATGTAATGGAAGTACAGGAGTTACGTGAAAAGGATATTGATGCGCTCAATGCCGAGATCACGGCGCTGCTCGCAGCGCAGTTCAGGCTGCGTATGCAGCGTGCCAGTGGTCAGCTAGGGCAGCCGCACCAGTTTAAGTCGATACGCCGCGATATTGCCCGTATTAAGACGATTATTAATGAAAAGTCTGCTGCCAGCGCAAGCGGTGAGAAAGCGTGAGTGAACAAATTGCCAAGGTCGCACGTACCATTGTTGGCCGTGTTGTCAGCGACAAAATGGATAAGTCTGCGGTTGTGATGGTCGAGCGTAAGGTGCGTCACCCTTTATATGGTAAGTATATCCGTCGCTCCACCAAGTTGCATATTCATGATGAGAATAACGAATGTCAAATGGGCGATACCGTTAGCATTCGGGAGTGCCGTCCCATATCGAGGACGAAATTCTGGCGGCTGGTTGAAATCATTGAGCGCTCAGAAATACATTAGCAGGCTGGCTGGATAAGTTTGGAGAATTATGTAGATGATTCAGATGCAGACAAGATTGAATGCAGCAGATAATAGCGGTGCGCGCAGTGTTCAGTGCATTAAGATACTGGGTGGTTCCAGACGCCGTTACGCTGGGATTGGTGATGTTATCAAGGTGACTGTCAAGGATGCGATTCCGCGAGGGAAGGTAAAAAAAGGTGAGGTTTACAATGCTGTTGTTGTTCGCACGGCAAAAGGTGTGCGCCGTGCAGATGGTTCCTCCATTCGTTTTGATGGAAATGCTGCTGTGTTACTGGACAAGCAGTTACAGCCAGTGGGCACCCGTATATTTGGCCCCGTGACCCGTGAGCTTCGTGGCGAGAAATTTATGAAAATTATTTCGCTCGCTCCAGAAGTGTTGTAGCCGCTGTAGTAAAGATAATCAAGGTCGAGACAGAGAGAGATGCTGAAAATAAAAACAGGTGACGAAGTGGTTGTAACCACAGGGAAAGACAGGGGCCGTCGTGGTAATGTGCTACGTGTTATGCCTGTTGGTCGTCTTGTCGTGGAGGGTATCAATATGGTTAAGCGCCATACCAAGCCCAATCCCAAGGCGGGGCAGCCAGGTGGTATTATTGATAAGGAGATGCCAATTGATGCGTCGAATGTGATGTTATGGAATGCGGATGCTGGTAAGGGTGATCGCGTTGGCTTCAAGTTTCTTGATGATGGTCGCAAGGTCCGAGTGTTTCGTTCCAGCGGCGAAGTTATCGATGCTACCTAGGATTTCAGCGATGGCTAGACTGGAAACTTTATATAGGGAAACACTCGTTCCTCAGCTTAAGGAAGCTCTGGGTGTTGGTAACGTTATGGAGGTGCCGAGGATCATTAAGATTACTCTCAACATGGGATTGGGCGAGGCTGTTGGCAATAAAAAGGTTATCGAGAATGCCGCAGAAGACATGTCCAGAATTTCTGGTCAGAGGCCTGTTGTTACTTATGCGCGTAAATCTGTCGCGGGCTTCAAGATTCGCGAAGGTTGGCCTATCGGTTGTAAGGTTACGCTGCGTGGCCGGCACATGTATGAGTTTCTGGACCGTCTGGTCAGTATTGCTATCCCGCGTATTCGCGACTTCCGTGGAGTTAGTCCGAAGTCTTTTGATGGTCGAGGCAATTATACACTGGGTGTCAAGGAACAGATTGTTTTTCCTGAAATTGACTATGACAGGATTGATGCTCTGCGTGGTATGGACATCACAATTACGACTTCGGCAAGAACCGATGAAGCCGGTCGTGCACTTTTAAGTGCTTTTAACTTTCCATTCAGGAGCTAGAATTATGGCCAAGAAATCAATGATTGCACGTGAAGCCAAGCGTGCCAGTACTGTTGCAAAATATGCAGTAAAGCGTGCCGGGTTGAAAAAAATTCTTAACAGTAGAGCGGCCTCTGATGAGGAACGTGCCTCTGCAGCTGATGCGCTACAGAAGTTGCCACGTAATGCAAGTCCTGTACGCCAGCATAATCGGTGTGGTCTGACAGGTCGTCCACACGGTTATTACCGCAAATTTGGCTTGTCCCGAAACAAGCTTCGTGAGGCTGCCATGCGTGGTGATATTCCTGGCCTAGTGATGGCAAGCTGGTAGTGGGAGCGCTGGAATGAGCTTGCAGGACCCTATAGCGGATATGCTGACACGGATTCGTAATGGTCAGTCGGCCGATAAAGAAAGTGTTTCAATGCCTTCCTCCAGAGTTAAGGTGGCTATCGCCCAAGTGCTTAAGGATGAGGGCTATATTACCGACTTTAGTGTTGAGCAGGACGGTGCGATGTCGGCATTGACTTTAGGTCTCAAATATTATCAGGGTAAGCCTGTGATGGAGATGATTCAGCGACGCAGTCGTCCTGGGTTGCGTGTGTATGTCGATAAAGATAATTTGCCGAGCGTTAATGGTGGTTTGGGTGTGGCTGTTGTATCCACATCCAAAGGCATTATGAGCGACCGTAAGGCACGTGAGATTGGTGAGGGCGGTGAAGTCCTCTGTTATGTAAGTTAAGGCGCTGTCATGTCCAGAGTATCAAATGCCCCGGTTACTATTCCTTCTGGTGTTGATGTAAGTCTCAATGGCTCTGCATTGACAGTAAAAGGTTCCAAGGGATCAATGGATGTTTTTCTCCATGATTCCGTGAATGCTGTTGTAGAAGATGGAGCACTCAAATTTTCAGTGGTCGCCAAGGGTGATCGCGCAGCTATTGCAATGGCGGGTACTATGTGCGCCATCGTTAATAATGTGGTTGCTGGTGTTTCCCAAGGCTGGGAGAAAAAGTTGCAGCTTGTCGGTGTGGGTTACCGTGCTCAGGCGCAAGGCAAGAAATTAAACCTCACACTGGGTTTTTCTCACTCTGTGGATTATGAAATTCCTGAGGGTATTGAGATTGAAACGCCGAGCCAGACCGATATTGTTGTCAAGGGCATTGACAAGCAGAAAGTGGGTCAGGTGGCAGCGGAAATACGCGCTTGGCGCCCGCCAGAACCTTATAAAGGCAAGGGCATTCGTTATGTTGGCGAACACATTGTTCGAAAAGAAGCGAAGAAGAAGTAGTTTTTCTATACAAAATTTAGTGGGAATTGTGATTATGGCAGATAATCGAAGAAGACTGCGCCGCGCTCGTCGTGCTCGCGCAAAAATTTATGAGTTGGCAGTTGAGCGCTTGACGGTCTATCGTACCCCCCGTCACATCTATGCACAGGTGTTTGATGCGGCCGGCAGCAGGGTGATTGCCAGTGCCTCTACCTTGGATAAAAGCCTGAGAGATAATATCAAGAGCTCTGGTAATAAAGATGCAGCGGTTGCCATAGGTAAAGCTATTGCTGAGCGCACCAAAGTTGCCGGAGTGGAAAAAGTTGCTTTTGACCGTGGTGGCTTTAAGTATCATGGTCGCATTCGGGCATTGGCAGATGCCGCACGTGAAGCTGGTTTACAGTTTTAATTAGTTAGTGAATATCAGGGCATGGTAGACAGGGTCTAAGATGGCAAATCAGGATATGCAACAGCAAAGCGACGGGCTGGTCGAGAAACTGGTAGTTGTTAACCGTGTGGCTAAGGTAGTCAAGGGTGGTCGTCAGTTTGGTTTTACTGCGCTTACTGTTGTTGGTGATGGCAATGGAAAGGTTGGTTTTGGCTATGGTAAAGCGAAGGAAGTACCGGCTGCTATACAAAAGGCAATGGAAAAGGCACGTAAAAATATTGTCAATATCTCTTTAAACAGCGGAACTCTGTATTATCCCGTACAATCGAAACATGCTGGTTCGAGTGTTTATATGCAGCCGGCATCTGAGGGTACGGGTATTATTGCTGGGGGCGCTATGCGCGCCGTGTTGGAGGTGGTTGGTATTCATAACGTATTAGCTAAGTCATATGGTTCGCGCAACCCGGTTAATGTGGTGCGTGCGACCATTGATGCTTTGCATCATATGCGCTCTCCTGAGAGTGTGGCAGTCAAGCGTGGCAAGAGCATTGCCGAGATTACAGGTTGATACCATGGTTAATGCAACTCACAAGCAGATCAGGGTGACATTGGTGCGCAGTTTAAATGGGCGCTTGAAAAATCATAAGGCATGCGCATCGGGCTTGGGTATTCGCCGCCTGCACCAGACAGTTGCTGTCGCGGACACGCTGGAAAACCGTGGGATGATCAATAAAATCTCCTACATGCTGAATATTGAAGAGATCTGAGATGAGACTGAACACGATAAAGCCCGTAGTGGGTAGCTGTCCTGCAGCCAAGCGGGTTGGTCGAGGTATTGGCTGTGGTTTCGGAAAGACCTGTGGGCGGGGGCACAAGGGGCAAAAATCTCGTTCTGGCGGTTATCACAAGACTGGTTTTGAGGGTGGTCAGATGCCTATTCAGCGTCGTTTGCCAAAAGTCGGCTTTCGTTCGCGTAAGTCTCTGGTTACGGCTGAAGTTCGCCTTTCCGAGCTCAATAAAGTGGAAAGCGATACCGTTGATTTGCTGTCGCTCAAGGTGGCCGGCCTTATTAATGGTAAGGTTGGGACAGTGAAAGTATTTTGCTCAGGAGAAATCGATAAGGCCATTATTGTTAAAGGCCTCCACGTGACAAGAGGTGCGCGTGCGGCTATCGAGGCTGCAGGCGGAAAGGTTGAAGGTTCTTAGGGATTATGGCTGCTAATGCTTTAGGTAGTCTTGGCGACATCGGCAAATTGGCCGAGTTGCGCAGGCGCTTGCTTTTTGTTCTGTTTGCGATATTTGTTTTCAGGGTAGGTACGCATATACCGGTTCCTGGCGTGAATCCGATTGCAATGGCTGACTTATTCAACCAGAATCAGGGTACGATTCTGGATATGTTCAACATGTTCTCAGGCGGCGCTCTGGAACGCTTCAGCATTATGTCGCTTGGGATCATGCCGTACATTACAGCGTCCATTATTTTTATGCTGATGCAACATGCTGTGCCGTCACTGGAGCAGCTGCGTAAAGAGGGCGGTGAGGCTGGCCGCCGAAAGATTACGCAATATACCCGTTATGCGACCGTTGGTTTGGCAGCATTTCAGGGCATTGGTGTTTCTACTGCATTGCAGGCACAGACAGCGGCTGGTACAGGGTTGGTGCTGGACCCCGGTCCTGGTTTTGTCTTTATTGCAACAGTTAGTCTGATTACGGGAACTGTATTTTTGATGTGGCTCGGGGAGCAGATTTCGGAGCGAGGTATCGGTAATGGTATTTCGTTGTTGATTTTTGCCGGTATTGTGGCTGGTCTGCCGGCTGCTATTGGTGGAACTCTGGAAAATGTGAGTACGGGTGAGTACAGCGCCGTGCTGGTGCTTGCCCTTGTTGTTTTGTCTATAGCGGTTATTGGCTTTGTTGTTTTTGTGGAGCGCGGACAACGTCGTATTACAGTCAATTATGCAAAAAGGCAGCAAGGCCGTAAAATGTTTGCGGCCCAAAGCTCACATTTGCCGTTGAAATTGAACGTGGCTGGCGTTCTGCCGCCTATTTTTGCTTCAAGCATTATTTTGTTTCCTGCAACTATGGGGCGCTGGTTTGGGGAAACTGAGGGTCTTGAGTGGTTTGGTGACATTGCTGTACTGATGTCGCCTGGTCAGCCGCTGTATGTGATGCTTTACGCCATAGCTATTATTGGTTTTTGCTTTTTCTCGGCAGCGTTGTTATTCAATGCACGTGAAACAGCCCAAAATTTGAAAAAATCGGGTGCTTTTATACCCGGCGTTCGTCCTGGTGATCAAACCGCACGTTACATTGATAAGGTAATGACACGCTTGACTGCGGTAGGAGCAATGTACATCACGATGATATGTTTATTGCCTGAGTTTTTGATTTTATGGCTCAGTGTCCCATTCTATTTCGGGGGCACCTCACTGTTGATTATCGTTGTAGTGGTCATGGACTTCATGGCTCAGGTGCAGGCGCATTCGGTGCCGCATCAGTATGAGAGTCTGATGAAAAAGGCGAACTTGAAAGGTGGTATGGGCGGTTTGATCCGTTAAATTAACCGTTTATTAAGGACTGTAGATATGAAAGTCAGGGCTTCTGTTAAAAAAATCTGCCGTAATTGCAAGGTAGTTAAGCGAAGAGGGGTTGTGCGTGTAATATGCACCGACCCGCGCCATAAGCAGCGTCAAGGATAGTTTTTATTTTTATCGAATTATTATTGATTTCTAATGGTTGCCAGATTAGAATTGGTTCCCTTATTTGAAAAGGGATGTCCAGCAAGTGTAGCTCTGGGTTCGCAGACTGACTTTATAAGGGGGTTCAGGTGGCACGTATAGCCGGGATTAACATTCCAGATAACAAGCACAGTATGATTGCCCTGACGGCGATTTACGGTATTGGTATTCCGCGTGCGCGTCAAATCTGTGAGAGTGCTGGTATTGCTCCTGATGTGAAAGTTCGTGATCTTTCTGAGCCAGAGCTTGAAAAGATTCGTAGTGCTGTTGGCAGATATGCTGTGGAAGGTGACCTGCGTAGGGAAGTTTCCATGAATATCAAGCGCCTTATGGATCTGGGTTGCTATCGCGGCATACGTCATCGCCGTGGTCTGCCCCTGCGCGGTCAGCGCACGAAAACCAATGCACGCACTCGTAAAGGGCCGCGTCGCCCGATTAAGCGTTAAACAGAAGATATATTAATCCAGGGTTTTTACTTATGGCTATTTCAAGCTCGCGTAAAAAAGTTAAAAAGACAATTACCGACGGGGTCGCCCATATTCACGCGTCCTTTAATAACACCATCGTAATGGTGACTGACCGCCAAGGCAATGCTTTGGCATGGGCGACTGCGGGTGGTTCTGGTTTCCGTGGTTCCCGCAAAAGCACTCCGTTTGCGGCTCAGATTGCAGCAGAAAGTATGACGGATCGCCTTAAAGAGCATGGCTTGCAAAATCTTGAAGTTAAAATTAAAGGTCCTGGTCCTGGCCGCGAGTCCGCTGTGCGCGCATTTAATAACGCCGGTTTTAAGGTCACTAACATCACTGATGTGACGCCCATCCCGCATAACGGATGTCGTCCGCCCAAGCGGCGTCGGATTTAATCTTTTTCAGGTATCTATTATGGCAAGATATCTCGGCTCAAAGTGTAAGCTTGCGCGTCGCGAAGGGACGGATTTATATCTAAAAAGCCCTACCCGTTCGCTGGAATCCAAGTGCAAGTTTGAAAGTGGCCTGCCCGGAATGCATGGTGCTCGTCGAGGCAGGCTTTCCGATTATGGATTGCAGCTCCGTGAGAAGCAGAAAGTTCGTCGTATGTATGGTGTATTGGAAAAGCAGTTTCATAACTATTACAAGGCAGCAGCACGACGCAAAGGTTCCACGGGTGATAATTTGCTACAGTTTTTGGAGTGTCGGTTGGACAATATCGTTTATCGCATGGGTTATGGAGTGACGCGCGCTGAGGCACGCCAACTTGTCAGCCATAAAGGCGTAAAGGTAAATGGCAAGGTTGTCAATATTCCATCCTGCCAGCTTAGTGCAGGTGATATTGTGGCGGTTACCGAAGAAGCCAGAAAGCAAGGGCGCGTAAAGTCCGCAATGGATATCGCCGAGCAATTGGGTCATGTTGACTGGGTTGATGTTGACCCGAATAAATTTGAGGGCATATTTAAGTCTGTTCCTGAACGCAGTGACCTGCCTTCCGAAATCAACGAACAGCTGATCGTTGAGCTCTACTCCAAGTAATTTCTATTTCTAGCTGGGGTCCTACATGCAAGGTAATGTTAATGAATTTCTAAAGCCTCGAATTGTTGATATCAAGACTATTGGCAGTAATCATTCGCGCATAACCATGGAGCCTCTGGAAAGAGGTTTTGGTCATACGCTGGGTAACGCTTTGCGTCGCATTTTATTGTCATCCATGCCGGGTTGTGCCATTACGGAAGTTGAGATAGACGGTGTCCTACATGAATATACAGCAATGGAGGGTGTGCAGGAAGATGTGATTGATATTCTGCTCAATCTGAAAGATGTTGCCATTATTATGCACGAGCGTGATGAGGCAACTGTTACGCTAGAGAAGAGTGAAGTGGGACCGGTCACTGCCAAAGATATAGCGGTCGGTCATGATATGGAGGTCGCTAACCCTGACCATGTTATTGCCCATATTACAGGGGATGCAGCTTTGAAGATGGTGTTAAAAATTCGTCGTGGTCGTGGTTATGTTCCTGTCATTAACAGACGTAATGTTGATGAAGATAATCCTATAGGACATCTGCAACTTGATGCCTCATTTAGTCCGGTACATCGTGTGACTTATAGCGTGGATGATGCTCGTGTAGAGCAGCAGACCAACATGGATAAGTTGATTATTGATATCGAAACCAATGGGACAATTGACCCGGAGGACGCCATTCGTCGCTCTGCTAATATTTTGCGCGATCAACTATCGATTTTTGTTGACCTTGAGGGCGAGGTGCAGGCAGAAGAAGAAACCCAGGGTCCTGCTGATATTGATCCAGTGCTATTGCGGCCTGTTGATGATCTTGATTTGACAGTGCGCTCAGCTAACTGTTTGAAGGCAGAAAGTATTTACTATATAGGCGATCTCATTCAGCGCACTGAAATTGAGCTGCTGAAAACGCCAAACTTGGGTAAGAAATCTTTGACCGAAATCAAAGATGTGCTTGCTTCCTATGAATTGACTTTGGGAATGAAGCTTGAAAATTGGCCCCCTGCCGGCCTTGAAAGCAGAAATAATCCATTTTTTTAATTGATTAGAGTCAGGGGTATTTATCATGCGTCATCGCCACTCAGGTCGCCGGCTAAATCGTGGTAGCAGTCACCGCAGGGCAATGTTCCGTAACATGGCAGCTTCTCTTTTTCGCCATGAGCTGATTAAAACAACTCTGCCCAAGGCCAAGGAGCTGCGTCGAGTGGCAGAGCCGCTGATAACTATGGCTAAAGAAGACTCCGTTGCCAAGCGCAGACTTGTCTTCGCCCGTCTTAGGGACCGTGAGTGTGTCACTAAGCTATTCAATGACCTTGGGCCTCGTTACAAGGAGCGCCCAGGGGGGTATTTACGCATTTTGAAATGTGGCTACCGTGCTAGTGATAGGGCACCCATGGCGTATGTCGAATTGATGGGCCGCCATGAACCTGATGTTGGAGACTAGCAGAAAGCTATTTCCTTGCAAAATATCATTGGCTGTTCATAGCACAAGTCATTTTGAACTTCCAGTGAATGATTATACTTTTTACTGATTTCGGGCGCACTGGGCCTTATGTTGGACAGCTACATGCTGCAATACTTCGGCAATGTCCTGAAGCGATAGTGATTGACCTGCTGGCTGATGTGCCGGCTTTTGATATAGTACATGCAGCACATTTGCTGGATGCCTATAGTCATCAGTTTCCTAAAGGGTCTGTTTTCCTTTCTATAGTTGATCCTGGTGTTGGAAGTGAACGTGAGCCCGTTGTTATCGAGGCAGACGGACGTTACTATGTCGGACCTTTCAACGGATTGTTTGACATTGTTATATCCAGAAGCCGTTTTGCTTATAAAAATATTATAGCCTCATCAGGCTTCAATTTATCAGCCAGCTTTCATGGTCGGGATATTTTCGCGCCTGTTGCCGCAATGATTGCCTGCCGGCATGAATATCCAGTTTCCTGTAGAGCCGAGTGGAACATATCTTCAAAAAAGCCTTCGACCGATCTTTATGAAGTTATCTATATTGATAACTTTGGTAATGCATTTACCGGCATTAGAGCTGGTACTGTTGAGAGATGTGCATACCTTCAAATTGGTCGATATAGGCTAAAATATGCAAAGGTTTTCTCAGAGTGCCCCGTCGGAGAATGCTTTTGGTATGAGAATTCTATTGGACTCATTGAGCTTGCCGCAAACTGTGCCTCTGCTGCTGAGTTGTTAGAGCTTACTGTTGGCAGCCCTGTATTTGTACTATGATAATCTAACAGGTATTCTTGAAAAGAACAGGCAAGAGACTGAGTGGGTATTCCTGAATCTGGTCTATATCGAAAAAGCTAGGCCTGCTGATTAGGCTTCCGTTTATTGACGGTTCGTTTTTTGTTCTTCTTCAGATAAGGTTTCAAAAATAATCCTGTGTAAGATTTGGATACTTTCGTAATTTTTTCCGGTGTGCCGGCTGCGATTATTTCACCTCCCCTGCTACCACCTTCTGGGCCCAAGTCAATTATCCAGTCAGCGGTTTTTATAACATCCATGTTATGCTCAATAATAATGATAGTATTGCCATGATCGCGCAAACGATGCAAGACACTCAGTAGTTGTTCTATATCATGGAAATGTAGCCCGGTTGTTGGTTCATCGAGAATATAAAGTGTTTTACCTGTATCTCTTTTGGATAACTCCTTGGCAAGCTTGATGCGTTGCGCTTCACCGCCTGACAGGGTGGTCGCATTTTGGCCCAGCTTGATATATGATAGGCCGACATCTATAAGCGTTTGAAGCTTTCGATTGATTGCAGGGACGGCATTAAAAAACTGTAATGCATCTTCAACGGTTAGATTGAGTACTTCATTAATATCCTTGCCCTTGTATAGAATTTCCATGGTCTCGCGGTTATAACGTTTACTCTGGCAGACATCACAATTGACATAAATGTCTGGTAGAAAATGCATTTCTACTTTGATGACACCATCTCCCTGACATGCTTCACATCGTCCGCCTTTGACATTAAAGCTGAAACGTCCCGGCTTGTATCCTCGAGATCGGGATTCAGGTGTGCCAGCAAAAAGTTCACGTATTGTAGTAAATAGTCCGGTATAGGTTGCTGGATTAGACCTTGGAGTTCGGCCGATAGGACTTTGATTAATATCGACAACTTTATCAAGGAACTCAAGCCCCTCTATGGATTGATAAGGTGAGGGTGTTTCATGTGCATGATTGAGCTCGCTATGCGCGATTTTGTAAAGTGTTTCGTTGATAAGTGTGGATTTTCCGGATCCAGATACGCCGGTTACGCAGGTCATAAGGCCTATGGGAATCCTGACGGTTACTGACCTCAGATTATTGCCATTGGCTCCCTTAATGGTGAGCCATTGACCTTCAGTTGGTCGATGGCGATTGTCCGGGATGACGATGGCTTTTTTGCCAGATAAATACCGACCCGTAATAGAGTCTGGGTTGGCGATAATCTCTTCAGGGTTCCCCTGCGCAATAATATTGCCACCGTGAATACCTGCACCGGGACCAATGTCCACGACATGGTCGGCCGTTGTTATGGCATCCTTGTCATGTTCTACGACGATAACGGTATTGCCCAGGTCGCGCAGGTGGACCAGGGTATTCAGTAATCTGTCGTTGTCTCTGGAATGCAGGCCGATAGAAGGTTCATCAAGTATATACATGACTCCGGTTAGGCCGGAACCAATTTGACTGGCAAGCCTGATTCGTTGTGCTTCACCGCCTGAGAGAGTTTCAGCACTCCGGTCCAGTGTTAGGTAGTCTAGCCCCACATTAACCAGGAACTGCAGGCGACTGATGATTTCCTTGATAATTTTTTCGGCAATTTCCCCTTGATGCCCGGGGAGCTTCAGCTTCTGATAGATCTTTAGTGACTCGCCTACCGGTAATGCAGTCACATCCGGCAAATTTCTGTTGTCAATGTAAACATTTCGTGCTCCTTCATTAAGGCGCGCACCATGACATTCCGAGCAGTAGCTCGTTGTCATATAGCGGGAGAGTTCTTCACGCAGGGCATTTGAGGCCGTTTCATGGTATCGGCGCCGTAAATTATGTACGATACCCTCGAAGCGATGAGTACGTTGTTGTCGGCCAAGCCTTTCATTGGCATAGTCGAAGGTTATTTTTTCAGTGCCACTGCCAAACAGAATAACTTCCTGTATTTTTTTGTCCAGCTTTTCATAGGGTATCTCAATATCAAAGTGGTAATGTTCTGCAAGTGATTTAAGCATCTGGAAGTAATAAAGGTTCCGTCGGCTCCAGCCATTTATGGCACCTCCTGCGAGGCTCAGATGAGGATAAGCCACAATTTTCTCAGGATCAAAAAGCTGTTCGATGCCCAGGCCATCGCAGGACGGGCAGGCACCTACCGGGTTATTAAAGGAAAATAGTCGGGGTTCAAGCTCCGCCAGAGAATAGCCGCACTGTGAACAGGCAAAACGTGATGAAAAGGTCATCTCTTCCAGTTCACCATTCTCATCATCTATTGGAGCCAGACTGGCTAATCCATTTGATAATCGTAAGGCAGTCTCCAGAGACTCTGCAAGACGATTGCTGATATCGGGGCGAATTTTGAAGCGATCTACGATAGCTTCGATAGTATGTTTGCGGTGGAGTGATAGTTTCGGAGTTTGCTCCAGTTCGTAAATTTTTCTATCTATGCGTGCCCGCACGAACCCTTGTGTGCGCAGTTGATCAATGATATCCAGATGCTCCCCTTTGCGCTCACGGACAACGGGGGCCAGCAGCATGGCCCTTGAACCTTCGGGTAAAGAGATAATGGCATCGACCATCTGACTTATGGTCTGGGCCTCCAGGCTAATATGATGCTGCGGGCATCGAGGTGTCCCGGTGCGCGCATATAGCAGTCGGAGGTAATCATATATTTCGGTGATCGTGCCTACAGTGGATCGAGGGTTATGAGAAGTGGATTTCTGCTCAATAGATATGGCTGGTGAAAGTCCCTCTATATGCTCGATATCCGGCTTTTCCATTATGGATAGAAACTGGCGCGCATAAGCGGACAATGATTCCACGTAGCGTCTTTGGCCCTCGGCGAAGATCGTATCGAAGGCCAGTGATGACTTACCGGAACCGGATAAACCTGTAATGACAATGAGCTGATTACGCGGCAGCTGCAGATTGATGTTTTTCAGATTATGGGTTTTGGCACCGCGTATTGTGATACTGTCCATGCTATTAGCCCGCGTAGAAAGCGGTCAATGATACATTTGAAGGCAGTCGGCGTGCAAAAAAACTGGCATATCATTGTTATGAATAATCTGATTGAATCAGCATTTTCGCCCCACAGCGTGTGCTGCCAGAATCAATAATAATCCAGAGTCAGTGACTTTATCCAGGATACGATAAGTCAGATGGGTGCCTTCCAATGCCGAAATGAGCCTGAAGAGCAGCGGGCGGGAGTCCTTTTTCGCTTCTTCGGGTATCAGCAGGTATGGTTTGTGTTGAATAGCCTTGAAGTAGCTTATCCCGATATTGCTTTTCTGCTCCCCCAATAAACGCCTTGAGACTAATGTTCTGGTAGCAATATAGTTTACTTTTCAGAATTATGTCTCATCATAGATGACACTAGAGATGGACTTGTGCAGAATTTCCTTGTATATTTATGCCTAATTGATGGTCGGGACTATCCCGGATGATGAACACAACGCATGAGGAGAGACAGCCATGGCTGCCAGAGGTATAAATAAGGTTATTCTAGTTGGAAATTTGGGAAAAGACCCTGAACTGAGGTATAGTCAGGCAGGTTCGGCCGTGGCCAGTATTACGGTGGCGACCAACGAATCCTGGAAAGATAAAAATACCGGCGAGATGCAGGACAGGACGGAGTGGCACAATGTTGTATTTTTTAGCCGGCTCGCTGAAATTGTTGGTGAATATTTACGCAAAGGGTCACAGGTCTATATCGAGGGTAGATTGCAAACCCGAAAATGGACGGATAAATCGGGTAATGATCGTTATACCACTGAGATCATAGCGAATGAAATGCAGATGCTTGGTAGCCGGTCAGGTGCGGGTTCGCCTGAGAATCGTTCTTCTGCCGCACCAACAAAGCAGCCACGGGCAACTGATTCGGCTGAATCAAAGCCTGATACCAGTGATTTTGATGATGATATCCCTTTTTAGGGTTTGAGTTTATCAATGCCTGCCGGGGCTCAAATTTAAGCAATTTCCAGTTTAATGCGAACTTTCAAAATATTTGGTTGTTGACTTTTTCATTCTGCTTCATTTATGATGACGACTCGGTGCCAGAGAAATAACCGATAAAAACAATCAGTTATATGATACGGGAAGCGGGGTCTGCAAGCATATTAGATGAAGCATGTTTATCCACTGTTAATGGCCGTATGTTTTTCTATTTTGTGGGCAGATGGCTTATATGCACAGCTGCCTGAAAATCTTCCCGATGCAGCAAAGCCTGCTGCGCAGATTCCTCAGGATATCTTTGTCTACCCTGATCTGGAACCTGAACCGGGGAAATATATTGTGCCCCCTGTGGTTGACCGTCCGCTGGGAGTGGCTGGAGGCCCTCGAATTGAGATAAATGCATTTGATTTGCGAGGTGCTCAGGATCGGCCTGAGAAAGGGCTTTCTGTTGATGATATCTGGCGTATTATTGAAGAGGAAAGAGCGGCCAGACCGGACGGGATGACAATTGGTGAATTACAGGAATTGGCCAATCGCATTACCGATCTGTATCGGGAGAGAGGCTTTATTGTCGCACATGCCTTTATTCCTGTGCAGACTGTTGAGGATGGAATCGTCACCATTCAGGTCCTTGAGGGGATCTTGGGAAGGGTGCTGGTTGAAGGTAACAGAAAGTATGACCCTGAAATGATTGCGCAGCCCTTTGCAGATATGCTGGGGCAGCCATTAATCAACAGTGATGTTGAATCTGCATCTGTCAGAATGGGGGATTATCCGGGGCTAATATCGTTTGGTGTATTTCAGCCGGGCGAAGAAACAGGCAGTTCTGATCTGGTGCTGAAGGTTCAAGAAGAAAGGGGCGGTAATATGACCTTTGCCCTGGGCAATCAGGGCTCCCGTTTCACAGGTGAATACGTTGCCCAGGCTAATCTGGATGTATTCAATATGTTTGGTATGGCAGATCAACTGAATCTGACATTCCAGCAATCATTTGATCCCTCTCTGTCTGATTTTCTGGCTTTTGAATACAGTCAAATGCTGTTTGATCCCCGGTATCGAATTGAGATTGGACAGGATGAAAATGCCTTTGCCATAGATAGCTCAGGCACGGGTATTGTGGGGATTACCGGGCAATCGAAAAATATTCACCTGCGATTCAGAGATCGGTTTGAGCGGGGGCGTACACGTAACGCGCATTGGTTGTATTCAATTACCCGCAAAGCCGCCAAAACCTTTCAGGGTGATTTGCTTCTCGCGAGGGATAATCTGACGGTTATTTCGGTGGAATACGGGCTGGATTTTCTTGATGCAAAGACACAGAGTTTTAATAATCTGGTGGTACAGTTGCATCATGGTGAGCCGCAGTGGCTTGGAGCGATGAAGGCCTATAACGACCAGGGTTCGAGTCGGCGTCTTGGGTCCGGTGATTTTGTAGGTGCTCGATTCGACAAGCTCAATATCAATTACACCCGCCTGCAAACGATGAGTCCTACGCGCTCGTTCCTATTTCGTACATCTTATCAATATACCTCAAACCCTCTGCTGGGGCTGGAACAGTTTGTTATGGGCGGGCCGGATAGCGTCAGGGCCTATCCAGCCTCCGAGGTTACCATGGATCGCGGTATTTTTGTGTCCGGCGAACATATCTGGAATGCTCCGGGCTTTGCCGATAAACAATCACCATTTGATAATCTTAGGTGGGGTAAGATTTTCACCGTATCGGCCTTTGCCGAATGGGCTTATGGTGAGCGGATTGATCCGCTCTTGTCAGAAGATAAGACAGCGAGCTTGAAAGGCTGGGGGATTGGTGCTCAAATTGCCGTGCCTGACTCATTCACGGCTAAAATAACGGCTGCCTGGCCAATGATGGGTTCGCCGTTTCCTCGTAATGGGCGTCGGCCTCAGGTGTTTTTTAATCTTGAGTCGGTGCTATTCTAATGGCTTACGAACCTATGCACATACAGTATAAGTCCTGGTTAGAATGTGGCCTGGAGAAGGTAGTGTTAGCTGTCGAGCTGGAGATGTTTTGCGGATGAAGCACCTGCCCATACAGCTTAAACGCCGGTCGCTTTCAGCCTCTATATCCTTGCTGATTGCTGGAGGCACTGCTTTTCAAGGTGCAATGGCCGGGCCTGCTGGCGGTCAGATAGTGGGTGGTTCCGGTTCAATCAGCACCCCGAACGACAAAACCACGCAGATCCGGCAGCAGTCAACGCAGCTGCTTATCGACTGGGACAGTTTCAATCTCAGCAGCGACGAACTGGTGCAGTTTAGCCAGCCATCCTCATCCGCGCAGGTTTTGAATCGCATATTTGATCAAAATGCCTCGCAGATATTTGGTCGCATAAACGCCAACGGTCATGTCTATCTGATGAACCCCAATGGGGTGATATTTGGTCGCACGGCAAAAGTGGATGTCAATAGTCTGGTAGCGGCCTCTGCAAATATGAATGCCAAAGACTTCCTCTCTGGCAAATTCAGACTTATCAGTGGTGATGGTTATGTTGTTAATCGTGGAACCCTGCAAGCGGCTCGTGGCGGTTCCATTACTCTGGCGGGTAAATCGGTTGATAATGAAGGGCTGATAGTCGCTGATTATGGCCGAGTCAACCTGATATCCGGTGATGTTATGACACTGGACTTTGATGGTGACGGCCTGATTCGCTTCGTCATTGATGAACAAGTCTTGGAGAATTCTGCCGAAGCGGAAAATGCAGTCAACAATACCGGCATGATTCAATCTGAAGGCGGTCAGGCCATACTGGCGGGCTCCGCCAGCAAAGATGTGTTCAGCCGGGTGGTCAACAACAAAGGTATGATTAAGGCGGGGCGTATAGATACCTCCGGTGGCCAGATTCGGCTTATTGCTAATAGTGGCGATGTGTATAACAGCGGTGTGCTGGATGCCTCGGCAAGAACAGCTGATGCTGATGGTGGTTCCATCCATATCCTGGGTGACAATGTGGCACTGACCGGTGATGCTATGGTGGTTGCATCGGGTGAGGGTCAGGGTGATGGTGGCGAAATCCTTATCGGCGGGGACTATCAGGGTGCCAACCCGAAGATAAAAAATGCTGCTGCTACCTGGGTCGGTTCGAATGTCACGGTCAATGCCGATGCTGGCACCATCGGTAAGGGTGGCAGGGTCGTCATCTGGTCTGATCAGGCAACCCGCGCCCATGGCGAGGTCACAGCGCGGGGGGGTGCATACTCTGGTGATGGTGGCCTTATAGAAACCTCTGGTGGATACCTCGATGTCTCTGATATAAAAATCGATGCGGGTGCTGCCAACGGTCGGGCTGGTCAATGGCTGCTGGACCCGGAGGATATTACGATCACTGACAGCAGCAACAGCGTTACTACCGGCCCCGTATTCGATACGACAGGAACCGATGCCACTGTCTCCAATGCTACTATAGAGACTGCTCTGTCAGCTGGTACCAACGTGACGGTACAGACAGGGGCGACGGTTAATGCGACGACGGCCGGCAATATCACTGTTGCTGCCAATATCACTGCGACCAACACCACTGTGATCTCGACCCTTGAGCCGACCCTGACTCTGATGGCCAACGGTTCCATCATTATGAATGAGAATGTCGCCATCAGCGGTGCCGGTAATGTGGCGCTCAGCGTCGATTTTATCTCAGATCAGGATGGGATGAACGGTGGCAATATCCGAATGCTGAATGGTTCTTCCATTGTGACAAATGGCGGTAATATTTCCTTTCGTGGCGGAGTAATGGGAATGGGGGCGGCGGTTAGCGTGGGGGCGGATAGCTCGATTCCTGCTGAGAATGCCGGCATTTACCTGAATAATGCAACCCTGGATTCTGGCACAGGTAATATTGTATTGACGGGAATGGGTGCTGACGGAGCAGATAGTGAGACGGGTATTTTTCTGAATGCCAGCAGCAGTATTTTATCGACATCTGGCTCTATAAATATTACTGGTACCGGGGGGGCTGGTAGTAATGGTTCTATCGGAGTGGCTATCCTGGATGCTAATATTTCATCGACATCTGGCCCTATAAATATCGTCGGTACCGGGGGGGCGAATACATTAGGAAATTCCCATGGAACTGTTATCCTGGATGCTAATATTTCATCGACATCCGGCTTTATAAATATTACCGGTACTGGGGGTGCGGGTATATCAGGGGATTCCTTTGGTATTAGTATCGGTGTCGCCAATATTTCATCTCCATCGGGTATTGGTATTACGGGTACAGGAGGCATGAGTGTATCAGGAATTTCTCGCGGTGTGATCTTTGAAGATGGTCCCGTGGAGATCAATGCCGGTTCGGATAATGTGACGATTATGGCTAACAGCCCGGATAGCCATGTACTTGATTTCGCTGTGACCACAAATATTACAGCCGGCAACCTGAGCATCGCAGCCAATAATACTGTTGCGAATGGTGGAAATGCTCGACTGACAGTTGGCAGTCTAACCACGGTTGCTCTGGGCACAGGCAATGCATCGTTGATTAATAACGATAATGACCTCAACTTTCTCAATGTCACCTCTGCCCAGGATTTTACGTTGCATGATAGTAATGGCCTGACTATTGGAACATCAGATATTGCCGGCAATCTGACCATCAATGCCAATGGTTCGATTGCCAATAATGGCATCATCAATGTCAGTGGAGCCAGTCGCGTCGCTATTTTTAATGCCAATCTATCGGGTGCCAATGGGAACGTATCTCTGGGCACAGTAGGTAATAACTTCAATATTATCAATGTCACTGCCGGTAATGTGACCATTCGTGACAGCAATGCTATTAGCCTGGGCGCAAGTAACGTGACAGGCGATCTGAATGTGACAGCAGGAGGTGATGTAGCGAATCCAGGCACATTGAATGTGACTGGCAAGGTAAATATAGATGCAGGTGCGAATGCGATTACGCTGGATGATGCGGGCAATGATTTTAACACAGTGGAACTGACGGGCAGTGATGTAACGGTGGTGGATAGTGACGGTATTGATCTGGGTGCAAGTACCGTGACGGGTAATCTGCAGGTGACGGCAGCGGGTGTGGTGACGGACTCTGGGGTATTGAGTGTAATAGGTACGACGAATGTGAATGCGGGTGCAAATGCGATCACGTTGGATGATGCAGGCAATGATTTTAATACGGTATTGCTGGCGGGCAGCGATGTGACGGTGGTGGATAGTGACGGTATTGATCTGGGTACAAGTACGGTGACGGGTGAGCTGGATGTTACGGCGGAGGGCGATATAACCGACTCAGGTACAGTTATGGTGGCAGGCACATCTCAATTCACTGTTCCTGACGGTGGCAATATCATTTTGGACTCAGTAGCCAGTAATTATATCGGCGATGTGATGTTCAGTTCCGCCGGAACAATCAGTGATATCACGATTGTTGATAATTCTCGTTTTCGCATACAGAGCGGCTTGAATATTGCTGGTGACCTGAATATTACGACTACGAGTGGGAATGTCATACAACGTGGTGCAGTTACTGTTGGCGGCATATTGAATGTTTCAGCGGGAAGAGATATCACCCTGGGTGCAGTGAATAATGACTTTAGTACGGTAGTTTTGTCAGGTCGCGACGTAACGGTGGTGGACAGCAACGGTATTGTTCTGGGCACAAGCACAGTGACGGGTGAACTGGATATTACGGCTGGGGGTGCGGTGACGAATTCGGGTGCGTTATTGGTGACAGGTACGGCGAGTATAGATGCGGGTGCGAACGATATTACCCTGGGCAATATGAGCAATAACTTTGGTACGTTGGAGCTGGTGGGCAGTGATGTAACGGTGGTGGACAGCAACGGTATTGTTCTGGGCACAAGTACGGTGGCGGGTAATCTGCAGGTAACAGCAACGGGTACG
>JAJDYQ010000035.1 GCA_022825085.1 Gammaproteobacteria bacterium | reverse complement strand
TATTCCCAATTATATGTACATCGTGATATCGGCTTCGCCGGCAAACTCAAAAAATGTTGCCGCTCCCCCGAAATCAATGCCATCAATAAAATCACCGGGATTCATGTCAAAAAGATCGACCGTCATCTGACAGGCAATCATTTTAACCTCGGCTTCCTGAGATAACTGGCGTAGATCCTCAAGACTGGCGACACCTTTGGAAGCCATTTTTTTCTTCATCATTGCCGTCATCATGCCTTCCATGCCTGGAAGTGCCTGCAATGCGACTGGAAACCATTTGTCCATGGCACCGGGCATTGGCATACCCGGATTGCCTAGCGGGCTGATCCTCAGGTCGAGCTTCTTTTTGCACAGTTGAAGCCCGTAAAAAGTGAAAAAAATCTGTACCTCATAGCCCAGTGCCGCCGCCGTAGAGGCGAGAATAAACGGAGGATAAGCCCAATCAAGAGTCCCTTTTGTTGCGATAATTGCGAGTTTTTTTTCTTCCATCAAAATGATCCTTCTGATCTTGTCAGTAACGGTGTTACGCTTTTTTCATGGTAAATACGAACTTGCCATCCTGCTCGCCGGATTCCAGAAGCTCATTGCCGGTCTGCTTGGCGAATGCCTCAAAATCTTTTACAGAGCCGGGGTCGGTAGCAATAATGCGAAGCACCTGACCAGCTTCCAGGCCGGCTATCGCCTTCTTGGCGCGCAAAATAGGTAACGGGCAGTTCAGCCCGCTTGCATCTAATTCCTGATCAAAATCAGCCATGATAAAACCCTTCCATATAAGTTATCGGTGAAAAAACCATCGTGGTGATGGATGATGAAAAAATGGTCGCCTTTTATAATTCAAGAGCTGAGAAAACGCAACCGGCAAACCCTGTCCCATGCGGTACTGGCGGTCAAACTGCCTCTGACAGCATATAGTCTCCGCTGACAACTTCCCGACCGCTTCGGGCCCAATCGACGATGCCGCCCCTGAGATTTATCACATTATCAAACCCCTGTTGCTTGAGGAAATAACAAACCTGTGCGGAGCGTGCCCCGGTGCGGCAATAAAAGACCACTTGTTGATTTTTATCCAGCTCCGACACCTTTAACGGGATAGTGTGCATGCTCATATGCTCTGCATGAAGCAGGGCACTTTGCATCACCTCATCGGCGGAACGCACATCAATAAGCCGGGGCGGCGTATCGCTGGCCATCATTTCGGCCAGGTCGGATGACGAAATTTCATTGATCAACATTGTTTAATGAATCTGGCGGAGAAAGCTGTTTGAGTCTGCAATGGCAACATGAGCGGTTGGATATAACGACGATTGAGCGGGTCGCACTATACAGGAAAAACAACAGGTTCTTAACTTGCCGACCTGAAAGCCGTCGCCCAAATGCGCCACAGTATTGAACAGAATAATAATTACAATAGCCGATCTGGAGCAACAAAGTCAAAACAAAGTACAAAACAAATGTTAAGTGACAAAAGCAAAATTGTATTGTTGTTTTCCGTGCTCTGACAGGTTTGAGGCGGGCATATTCAGGGCCTGATTTGATCGGTTCTTCCTTAATAAATTTGTTTCGGCTATTATTGCGCCTTTGGAATAACTGCTTAGAAGACCTCCGTGATAAGGAGGAATCAGGCCTGCCGGGAGCTCTGTTAGCTCAGGGCCGAGCATTTGGGAAGTAGAAGCCCCGTGTTTCCCGACCATATCCCGGACCTCGAAGATGCGATACTTTAATATGTTTCTGTCCACGATGATACCCGACAGCGGGCCTGCTTCCCGCTGGGTCCGATGGCTCTACTGGTTGATGATCCTGCTTGTGCTGCTGGTTGGTGCGCTGCTGCGTGCCCACCACTATGACACATGGCAGGACAACCGCCATGTCTATTTTTTTGAGAACGAGCCACTG
The DNA here is from genome assembly GCA_022825085.1 of Gammaproteobacteria bacterium. Taxonomy (GTDB): domain Bacteria; phylum Pseudomonadota; class Gammaproteobacteria; order JAJDYQ01; family JAJDYQ01; genus JAJDYQ01. The sequence continues at coordinate 4,710 of JAJDYQ010000035.1, read as the reverse complement.
CTGCAAAATGGAGACGGGTATTACTATCTGCGCCTGGCACGAGATTTCCGGGACGACAAATACCAGTCAATAGACGAACTAAGGACCGTGCCGGAGCATCCGCCGCGCCCGCAACCTCCTCCTCTTCTGGCCGTATTGACTGCCATGTTCAGTGCTGTAACCTCACTCTCTCTGGACTGGAGCGCCGTGATACTGCCGGTACCCTTCTCTTTATCTCTCATCCTGCCCGTCCTGGTCCTGTGTCGGCAATTACAGATTCCTGCCCTGCCGTCAGTTGCCGCTGCGGCAGTGGCGGTCACCTCCCAGACCTATGTTGTCAGGACCAGCCTGGGCGTTTACGACACCGACAGCCTGATCGTGTTTTTTTCGCTGTGTGCGTCTGTTTTAGCCCTTGGTTTTGGATTACATCGGAATTCTGTTCGCTATCTTTACCTGCTTGGTGCCGCGCTTAATGCCGGGCTCTTTATCTGGTGGTGGGACCAGGCCCCGGACGCTGTGACCCTGATCTGCCTCATACCGCTTCTGATCAGTGCGGTGCTGTACTACCGTCCACAGCGTCGGGAAGGACTGCTGGCCGGTGCGGGACTCATCGGAGTGCTGCTCATCTTTCTATTTGCATTCCCGGAGGCCGTGGACAAGATACGGTACGGTATCCGGGAAATACTGGTTCACGGTATCAAGGGTGGAACAGAGGACTTTCCCGATGTGCGCAGCGATATTGTCGAGCTCCACGCCACAGGATGGAACGGGCTGATCCATGGCACCACAGGACTATCGGCAGTCTTCTTTGTCTGTCTGGCCGGCTTTCTGTGGCTGATATGGACACACCCGGGGCGAACGGCCGTGGCGCTGACCGTACCGGTAGCACTGGCCCTGAGTACCTTCCTGTTTGGCTACCGTGCATTGATTTTCTGGGGGCCGCCATTAGGACTGGGGCTGGCCTTTCTGGTGACTGCTGTTCACGGGCTGCTCAAACATCGCTGGCCCCGGTCTGGTGCAGTTATCGCAACAGGTATCGCAATCGCAGTGGCTGTTCCCAATATACCGAATCAAATGTCGAGAAAATCTCCCGCCCCGATCTCGTTCTATCTGATGAAGTCTGTACCGAGCATCCGTGAAAATACGCCACAGGACGCTATCATCTGGACCTCGTGGACATCGGGGTACCCGCTCATGTACTTTACCGGGCGTCGGGTCATCTCCGATGGTCAATTCATGAGCGGTGAACGGCGTGTGTATGGTAACCTTCCACTGGTCAGCTCTGACCCGAACTTTGCGCACAACTTCATCTATTTCTACATAACGCACGGTATGACAGGCCTGCATCGGCTATACAGGCTGACCGGTTCGCCGAGGGCTGGCCTGCGTTGGATAAAACAGAAACTTGGCGGCGATGACCCTGAAAAAGCAGCTCAGGATCTTCTGACACTCTCCCGACCAGCCGGGCACGATGCGATTTGCACGTCCATTGAAGCCTGCCGGAAATTTCTTTTTCCACCCCGCAGTGAACCCGTTTATCTGCTGCTGAATCATCAGATATTCAGAAGCAAGTGGTTCTGGTACGGTACATGGGATCCATTGCAGCGATCAGATCGACAACCTCCACCATTTAAAACCAGATGGTTCTGGTACGACGCATCGGACGCCCGGGAAGTGAAAGGGAAAGGGGAGGCCGCAGCCATCCTGCCCCTGTTCCGGATCAAACGCGAGGGCGGCACGCTTGTCCTGAATAAAAATATCACCATTGATATAGAAAAAGGGAAAAGGCTTGAACTGGCCACCGCTGGTCATGTGTTTAAACAGCCTGTGAAGCAGCTCCTGACATATACCGGCGACCGTCTGGAGATAAAAGACTACGGATACGAAGAGGGCCTTCATGTTGAGTGGATGCAGCATAACGGGTTCGGAGCCATCATGACTGAAAATGTGGCTGAATCACTCTTCAACCAGCTTTTCATTCGGCACACGACCAGCTCGGAGCATTTTCGACATGCGGCTATTCAGAGTCCGAACTTTTCACTCTGGGAAGTCGTCTCATCCTCCCCATGACCTGCACAGATATCGTCGGAGTTATTCCCGCCTATAATCCAGACGAAACGCTATCTGAACTCGTCCGGGCGTTATGCTGCGACTTCCCGCTGATTGTCGTGGACGATGGTAGTCACGACAGAGTGATTTTCGAGCAGATACACACCATTGACGGAGTTACTGTGCTGACCCATGCCGCCAATCGAGGCAAGGGTGCGGCCCTGAAGACAGCCTTTCAATACATACTGGAACATCATCCTGACAGTATCGGCGTAGTGACCCTGGATGCTGACGGGCAGCACCTGCCGGCGGATGTTGTACAGGTTGCCCGCCACCTGCGTAAAAAGCCTGCCTCACTCGTTGTCGGAGTGCGTCGCTTCACGGGTAATGTTCCGTTGAGAAGTCGTCTGGGCAATTGGCTCACGCGCTCGGTGATGCGGGTTTTTCTAAACATCAGGCTCACGGATACACAAACGGGCCTGCGCGGTATTCCAGCGGCGATGCTGCCTGTTCTCATTGATATCGCCTGCGACCGATACGAATTCGAGACAGAAATGCTGTACATGGCAAACAAACATGGCTTCGTCTTCGATGAAGTCCCTATTCATACCGTCTATCTGAACGCGAACCAAAGCTCCCACTTCAACCCCATCCTGGATTCCCTGCGGATCTACTGGACACTTTTCCGCCACATGCTGGCCGGTGTCGCTTCGGCCGTTGTCGATTACGGCGTCTATCTCATCGTGCTGACGATATCGGGGCACATCCTGTCAAGCGTATGCCTTGGCCGACTGTCGTCGCTGCTAATCAATTTTCTGCTTGTCAAACACTTTACATTCCGCTCCTCATCCGGCGGGAAGCGCCAGTTCCTGCTCTACCTGCTACAGGTATTGGGTATGGCCTTTGTGACAGCCTATCTGGTGCAGATGGCAGACTCCGTCTTCGGTATTGCCCCGGCGGCCTCGAAAATTCCCGTGGATATCCTTCTCTATCCGGTCAATTTTCTGATTCAGAGATCACTCATATTCCACACCAGACATGCCGATGAACCGCCGGGCCAGAGCAAACCGGATAATAAAGCCCAATCCAAACAGCCCGAATAAAAAACCCGATGTATTACATCAGGGACATATCAATTTACTGACACATCCATAAAATAGGGCTGATTTTTAAGCACATCTGGAGAATCTGTCGCATGAAAGAACAAATCGAAAGCACTTTGTCGGGCATTATTGACCCGCACATTGATCAGGACCTGGTGAAAAGCAAAGCGGTCAAGGACATAGCTGTGGATGGAGACAAGGCCAGTATCCGGATCGTTCTGGGCTATCCCGCCAAAGGCTATCTCGATGCCCTGTCCGAACAGATCAAAACAGCCATCGAGGCGCTGGACGGGATAACCTCCTGCGTAGTGGATGCCTCTTTCAAGGTGGTTGAGCACAAGGTACAGAAAAATCTGGATCTGGTGCCGGGCGTCAAGAACATCATAGCGGTGGCCTCTGGCAAGGGCGGCGTGGGGAAATCCACTACTGCCGTCAATCTGGCTCTGGCCCTGTCTGCCGAGGGTGCAGCGGCAGGACTGCTGGACGCCGACATTTACGGCCCCTCGCAGCCTCGGATGCTGGGCATTGCCGGCCGCCCTGATTCACAGGACGGCAAGACCCTGGAACCGATGATGAGCTATCACATCCAGGCCATGTCGATAGGCTTTCTGGTGGAAGAAGACACACCCATGATCTGGCGCGGACCGATGGTAACCCAGGCACTGGAACAACTGCTCAAAGACACAAACTGGAAAGAACTGGACTATCTGGTGGTTGATCTGCCGCCGGGTACCGGCGACACACAACTGACACTGGCGCAGAAAGTTCCGGTCTCCGGCGCCATCATCGTGACAACGCCACAGGACATTGCCCTGCTGGACGCAAGAAAGGGCCTGAAGATGTTTGACAAGGTGGAAGTGCCGGTGCTGGGTGTTGTCGAAAATATGAGTCTGCATATTTGCTCAGAGTGCGGCCATGAAGAACCGATCTTTGGTGAAGGTGGTGGCCTCCGCATGGCAGAAGAAGAAAATGTGGATTTCCTGGGCGCACTGCCACTGGACAAGCGGATTCGGGAAGAAACAGACACCGGCAAACCCACAGTAGTAGCCGACCCCGAAGCGCGGATTTCACAAATATACTGTGAGATTGCTCGTCGAGCTGCCGGCAAACTCAGCCTGCAGGCGCGATCCTACGCTCGAAAATTCCCCAAAATTGTGATTCAGAATAACTAGGAGCGTCCCTCCTGACCGACTGAACCGGCATCGGACAGATGAAGTATCTTCCTGTATTCATGGATATCCGTGACCGCGACTGCCTTGTTGTCGGTGGCGGCGAGATTGCCACCCGCAAGGCCGCGCTGCTGCTGGATGCCGGCGCCAGCGTAACGGTTATGGCCCCCGAACTGAGCAGGACCTTGAATCAATGGCAGAAGGACAAAAAAATCACATACCGGAAAGCCATTTTCGAGGCTGGTACCGATGTGGGCCCATACCGGCTCGTGATAGCGGCGACCGATAATCTGGAAATAAATCAGATGATTGCCGGCAAGGCACACGCCGGCAATATACCGGTCAATGTTGTCAACAACCCCGATGACGGTACATTCATCATACCGTCCATCGTGGATCGCGACCCGGTT
>JAJDYQ010000083.1 GCA_022825085.1 Gammaproteobacteria bacterium | reverse complement strand
GGTCCGGTTATTTTCCTGAGCCTGCTATTCGACCAACGTCAAAGCCCGTCATTCCTGCGAAAACAGGAACCGTCATTCCTGCGAAAGCAGGAATCCAGAAGATGGAATTGATCGAAAAGAGCAATCCAGAGTGGGTGGATTGATATGGAGAATTGGTTTGAGTGGATTCCTGCTTTCGCAGGAATGACAGAGGAGGATATGCAATGACACGAGGCAACATACAAGGTTTCTGCTTTAACGAAATAATGCTTCTCAAAAAGCTGGCTTTTCAGTATCGCACGCAAAAGCTGCTGTCTGGTGATAGGCTTTGTTGGGTCTGTCGGGTTCCGACAGACCCTGTATTGACCCGCCTGACAGGGTTACCGTGCCCATGAAACAGGCTTGACCTGATACCGTAATACAGGTAACTTGAAAAAATCTCGCAACAGTTTGTGTTGCGGGATTTTTTTTATTGTGGAACGATTGGCCTGTTCGCTCGGCGAGAAGGGCGTTATACGGAGAATGACCGGTGGTATTAACTGGTGCGGAAATACTGATTCAAAGCCTGAAGAAGGAGGGCGTTGAATACCTGTTCGGGTATCCGGGCGGTGCGGTGCTGCATATCTATGATTGTCTCGATCAGCAGGATGATATCCGGCATATCCTGGTGCGCCATGAACAGGGCGCTACCCATGCTGCCGATGGTTATGCACGTGCCACGGGCAAGCCGGGATGCGTACTGGTTACATCAGGGCCCGGCGCTACCAACGCAGTGACCGGTATTGCAACAGCATATATGGATTCAGTGCCGATGGTAGTGATTACCGGTCAGGTGCCCACCCCGCTTATCGGCAACGATGCCTTTCAGGAGGTCGATTCCGTAGGTATTACCCGCCCATGCGTAAAACATAACTTTCTGGTTAAATCCGTTGATGAACTGGCAGGCACCATCAAGAGGGCCTTCTATCTGGCTTCGTCCGGACGACCCGGTCCGGTCGTGATAGATATACCCAAGGATGTCACCGCGCATAAAGCCGAATTCAAATATCCGTCAAAAATTGATATCCGATCATACAAGCCCGTCACCCGCGGTCATCCGGGGCAGATAAAGAAGGCTGTCAAGCTGTTATTGTCCGCTGAGCGTCCCATGATCTACACCGGCGGCGGTGTTATCTGGTCCAACGCCGCGAAGCTGCTTACGGAGCTGGCTGGAATACTGGGTTATCCGGTGACGAATACGTTGATGGGACTGGGCGGCTATCCGGCTACTGACAGGCAGTTTGTTGGCATGCTCGGTATGCATGGTACCTATGAGGCGAACATGGGTATGCACCAAAGTGATGTACTGTTGGCAGTGGGTGCGCGGTTTGATGACCGTGTGACCGGCAATATTGAAAAATTCTGCCCGGATGCACGCATTATCCATATTGATATCGATCCATCTTCGATCTCCAAAAATGTCAAGGTTGATATACCGATTGTCGGTAGCATCAGTGATGTATTGGCAGAGATGATCAGGGTGCTGAAAGAAACCAAACGTAAGCCAAAGGATGCTGAGCTGAAAGTCTGGTGGCAGCAGATCGAAGAGTGGCGGGCCATGGACTGTCTGAAATATGACCGTGAAACCACGCAGGTCATCAAGCCGCAATATGTGGTTGAGGAGCTCTACAATGTCACCGAAGGCGATGCCATCATTACTTCTGATGTCGGTCAGCACCAGATGTGGGCTGCCCAGTACTATAAGTTCGACCGGCCCTATCAGTGGATTAACTCCGGCGGGCTTGGTACCATGGGATTCGGTATGCCGGCAGCGATGGGGGCACAGTTTGCGTACCCACAACAGACCGTGGCCTGTATTACCGGCGAAGGCAGCATACAGATGTGCATACAGGAGCTATCTACCTGTTTGCAATACAGCTTGCCGCTCAAGATTGTCTCTCTGAACAACGGTTACCTCGGCATGGTGCGTCAGTGGCAGGAATTCTTTTATCAGGGGCGGTATGCCATGTCTTATATGGAATCCCTGCCGGACTTTGTCAAGCTGGCTGAATCGTATGGGCATATCGGTATGCGCATTGAAAACAAGGCCGATGTTGTGCCGGCGATGCAGGAAGCCATGCAGCAGAAAGACAGGCTGGTTTTTATGGATTTCATGACAGACCCGGAAGAAAATGTTTATCCCATGATCCCGGCCGGTGGCGGTCAGAACGAAATGATACTGGTTTAGCAAGAGCAGATAGCTACCGGAATATAAAACGATGAGACACATTATCTCTATTCTGCTGGAAAACGAATCAGGTGCGCTGTCGCGGGTAGCGGGCCTGTTTTCGGCGCGTGGCTATAATATTGAGTCCCTGTCTGTGGCACCGACCGACGACCCGACTCTGGCCCGTATGACTCTGGTCACCCATGGCACGGATGAAATCATCGAGCAAATCACCAAGCAACTGAACAAGCTGATTGAAGTAGTCAAGCTGATTGACCTTACCGAAGGTGCCCATATTGAACGGGAAATGATGTTGATTAAGGTGGACGCCGGTGCCCGCGATACCCGTGAGGAGGTCAAGCGGCTGGTGGATATATTCCGTGGCCGGGTGCTGGATGTGTCTGGCAAAACATATACCATAGAAATAACCGGTTCCGGGCAAAAGCTGGATGCCTTTATCGGGGTGCTGAACAAAAAACAGATTATCGAAGTGGTGCGCTCGGGTGTGACCGGTATTGCCCGTGGTGAAAAGGCACTGACAATCTGAAAAGCCTCGATTAAATCGATACTTTATTGTATAGCCGCCCTTAACCGGGCATGATCACCTAAACATTTTGCAGGGGAAAATGATGAAAATTTACTACGACAAGGACGCCGACCTGTCCATCATACAAGGCAGGAAGGTCACTATCATAGGCTATGGTTCACAGGGCCATGCACACGCCAATAACCTGAAAGATTCAGGCGTTGACGTGACAGTGGCCCTGCGTGAAGATTCCGCCTCCGTGGCGAAAGCCAAAGCAGCCGGCCTTAATGTGAAAACCACAGCCGAAGCAGTCCGGGATGCCGATATCGTCATGATTTTGACACCGGACGAATTCCAGGCCGGGCTTTATCGGGACGCTGTAGAAGGCAATATCAAGCAGGGTGCGACGCTGGCTTTTGCGCATGGGTTCAGCATCCACTATAACCAGATCGTCCCCCGCGCCGATCTGGACGTTATAATGATTGCACCCAAGGCTCCGGGGCACACGGTCCGTTCCGAATTTGTTCGTGGTGCCGGTATTCCGGACCTTATCGCAGTCTTTCAGAATGCCTCCGGTAAAGCCAGAGATGTCGCGCTTTCCTATGCTTCCGGTATAGGCGGCGGTCGCACGGCGATTATCGAAACAACTTTCAAAGATGAAACTGAAACGGATCTGTTTGGTGAGCAGGCTGTGTTGTGCGGTGGTGCTGTAGAGTTGATAAAGGCCGGTTTTGAGACGCTGGTAGAGGCCGGTTATGCTCCCGAAATGGCTTATTTTGAGTGCCTGCATGAGCTGAAGCTGATCGTGGATCTGATGTTTGAAGGCGGCATAGCCAATATGAATTACTCCATTTCAAACAACGCCGAATACGGTGAATATACCACCGGCCCAAAGGTGATTAACGATAAAAGCCGTCGTGCCATGCGCGAGGCTCTGGCAAACATCCGCAACGGATCATACGCCAAGAAATTTATCCAGGAAGGACAGTCCAATTATCCGGAAATGACAGCCTGGCGTCGTAACAACGCCGCGCATCCGATAGAACAGGTCGGTGCGGAATTGCGCAGTCTGATGCCCTGGATAGGGGCGAATGCGTTGGTTGACAAGGAAAAAAACTAACCTGTCTTTTCTGGGGTTCCATGTGCGAAATCAGGTCCGGCATCACGCCAGACCTTTCTGCTGATTATGACATGATCCGACGCCGCCTGTTTGCCCGTTTTGGTGCGCCCTGGATAATGCTGGCAGTGTTGCTGATGCCCGTTATGCTGATGTGGCAGGGGGCATGGGCCATGCTGCCGTTCCTGCTGACCACACTGCTACTGATGGTGTATTATTATGACCCCGACCGTGAATTGCCGTCACACCCGCTCGGCATCATGAGCCCGGTGGATGGGACGATTATCAGAATGGATTTTTTCCATGACCCGTTTCTGCACAGAGCAGCCCGGCGTATAAGGATCCGGTCCGGCCTGATTCGTGTCTATCATGGTCGCAGTCCCACAGAGGGTAAGCTGATGGAGTACTGGCCGCAGGCGGACAGGGAAAATCGGCAATACGCGGAAAGAACTATCAGGGCTGCCTGGTGGATACAGACCGATGAGCAGGACGATGTGACCATGATAGTGCTTGGTAAACTGGCCTGGGTCCGTCCGCAATGCCATATCCGGCCAGGTGAGCGCATTGGACAGGGTGCAAGGTGTGGTCAGTTCCCGGCTGGCAGCGAAATCGATATCCTGATAGATGAAAAATCATACCTCAACGTACAGCAGGGACAAACCGTGAAGGCAGGAGTTGACACACTTGCCAGCTTTAACCACGATAATATCGAGGCAACCTGAGAGCCGGTTCAATATGACAGCAGAAGACGAAAAAAAGCAACGCAAGGGAATATATCTGTTGCCCAATCTGCTCACTACAGCGGGGTTATTCGCCGGATTTTACAGCATCGTAGCTTCCATGCACGACCGCTATCAGGCGGCAGCCATAGCGATTTTTATTGCCATTGTCATTGACGGGCTGGATGGGCGTGTTGCACGGCTGACCAATACGGCCAGCGATTTCGGTGCCGAGTATGACAGCCTGTCCGACATGGTCTGTTTTGGGCTGGCACCGGCCCTGGTTATGTACGAATGGTCCCTGACCCACATGATACAGCTCGGTTGGGCCAAGCTCGGCTGGATTGCTGCGTTTTTTTATACTGCCACTGCTGCATTGCGACTGGCGCGTTTTAATGCTCAATACGATGCTGAAGACAAGCGCTTTTTCAAGGGACTGGCGAGCCCGGCAGCGGCGGCACTGCTTGTTGGTCTCGTATGGGTAGCCGATGACATTGGTCTGCAGGGCGCTGACCTGATACTGCCTTCGTTCTTTGTCACCCTCACTGCAGGTGCCCTGATGGTGAGCAATATCCGTTACTATAGCTTCAAGGATATCAGCGCTGGTCACAGAGTGCCGTTTATGGCCATACTGGCGGTAGTCATAGCATTTATGTTTGCCTCGCTGGACCCGCCAAAAGTAATCCTGGCCGGTTTTATTATTTATGCCATGTCCGGGCCGGTCTTTTCGCTGAAGGCACCGGGCAGAGGCAAAACACCACCGGCCCCGTCTGATTAAAGCTCGCGGAACCGACTCGCGATATAAGCCAGAGTTTTTCTATAGTCTCTTCAGGCTATGGTGTGATCAGAGAAAGGTAATGCTGCCCGGCGGATTAATTGGTTAGATAAATTGTTATAAAACAGTGTGACTCGATGATATACTCAGGGGGTCATATTGGTAGTGTGCCATCTGTATGCTGCCTCACATTTTTTGGGAATATACGAATTTTGAAGGAAATACTGCATGGATCCAGCCAGCATAGATAAGCAGATTCTTCGTGCTTTAGTGCCGATTAACGGGCTGAATCCAGAGCGCTTTTCTGAATTGACCGAGAAAATCACCGTTGATACGGTGACTCAGGGGCGATACGCCTTCAAACGGGGCGATGAAGATAAAAAATCAGTCTATATTATTGCCGGCGAGGTTGAGCTGATCAATGAGGATGGGCGGGCTCTGAAGCAGGTTAAAGGTGGTACGCCGAATGCCACCCATCCGCTGGCACCGTTACAACCCCGTCAGCTCAGTGCCCGCGTTCTCAAGGACGCCACTTTTGTGCGAGTGGATAGTGATCTGCTCGATCTGATGCTTACCTGGGATCAGACCGGTAGCTACGATGTTGTCGAACTCAGCAAAAAACAGGATCCGGATATCGCCAATGAGGACAGCGGTGACTGGATGACCAAGATATTGCAGGCAAAGGCATTTCATCGTATTCCGCCCGCCAATATTCAAACCATGTTTATGGCCATGCAATCCGTTGGCTTCAATAAGGGTGATACCGTTATCAAGCAGGGCGAGGCAGGTGATTATTTTTATATCATCAGCAAAGGAAAGTGTCAGGTATTCCGCGAAACTCCCAATAAACCGGAAGGCGTACGTCTGGCAATTCTGTCTGAGGGCGACAGCTTTGGCGAAGAGGCGCTTATTTCTTCTGCCAAGCGTAATGCAACCATCAGGATGGCCACCGATGGCACTCTCATGCGCCTCTCCAAGGATGACTTCGAGACGCTCCTGAAAGAGCCTCTTATGAAAACAGTCAATCTGGATGAGGCGAAAAAGATGATTGCAAAAGGGGCCAAACTGCTGGATGTTCGCCTTCCGAACGAGTTCGAAAAGTGGAACATCAAGGGCAGTATCAATATTCCTTTGTATTTTCTGCGCAACAAGATTGATACATTAAAGGAGTCGCAGCGATATATTGTTGCCTGTGATACCGGCAGACGCAGCTCATCAGCTGGCTATATTCTGAGTGAGAGGGGTTTCGATGCCTATGTCCTGAAAGGAGGATTGCAGCAAATTATACCTCAAACCTGAGGCCGGAATGGCTTGCTTGTTGTTTGCAAAGGCGTTCCAGGCTCCGGCAATTATTTAACTCCATTGTGATGCTGGAAAACAAACTCAATATCACCGATCAGATTAAGCTGGCAAAAGCGGAAGAAAAACTCAGCTTGATCATGTCAGCAAAACACTGTTTACCCGGGGCGAACTCTGCACGAAAACGGATGAGGCGGCTGTTGACGAGGAAGGGGAGGCAGCGAATTTAAGGCCGGGAGGCTGTGGTGATCAATGATGCAGGCTATATTAGGAAGTTGCTTGAGTGTGGGAACGAGGCAGGTAAATCATTGATAAAGCCAGTCCCGATGGTGTTATTTTCTTGAGAGTCGGGTTCCGATTCGAGTCCGTCACTTTCATGCAGGCAGCTTAACCTAAACCGCTGTATTGTATTTTGCCCTCGGACAGGTAGATGCCTCCCCGTAAAACAGGGTCCTGCATCAGTTTGCCGGCAGCAATATCGGAGACATAGGGAAGGATGGTAGCGGAGAGTGCCTGGGTTGAGGTTCTGGCAACCGCGCCGGGCATGTTGGTGACGCAAAAATGATTTACATCCTGCTCGATAAAGGTGGGATTGTCCCAGTGGGTTGGACGTGATGTTTCCACACAACCTCCCTGATCGATTGCAATATCGACGATTACGGATTTTTTCGGCATTGTAGCGACCATTTCACGGGAAACGACCTGTGGTGCCCGTTTGCCCGGCACCAGAACGGCCCCTATCAGCAAGTCGCAATGTTGCAGGTTTTTCCTGAGCAGTGCCGATGAACCGGCATCGCAGATGGTGATCGATGGATTTCTGGCCTTCAGGGCTTGCAGGCGCTCCATATTAATGTCAAATACGTGTATATCAGCACCCGTACTGATGAGATCCAGCATGGCTGCTTCACCGGCATTGCCTGCCCCCAGTACGGTAACGTTGCCACGCTCTATCTCTGCGTCATCCTGTTTTAGCGCGCCCAGTAAAAGGCCTCTTCCACCCCTGTGGCTATGTAGCAGGGTGATGCCGATATGGGCCGCAAGCCGCCCTGCAATGATGCTCATCGGTGCCAGCAGCGGTAGCCCGCCGTCTTGCTGCTGTATGATCTCAAAGCCGATTGCGGTAACACCGGATTCGAGCAGGCCATTGACCAGCTCCTGTTCTGCGGCCAGATGCAGATAGCAAAACAGCAGTTGGCCCTTTTTCAGGCGATGCACTTCATCGGGTTGTGGTTCTTTGACCTTGACTATCAGCTCCGAGACCTCATGCAGTTCGCCGGCATCGGCAATGATTTTTACTCCTGCGTCGGCATATTCGGTATCCATGTATCCGCTACACAGGCCCGCAGTTGATTCCATACAGACTTCATTGCCCGCCCGGACGAGTGCAGCACAGGCTGATGGCGTCAGGGCAACACGACCTTCATGGGCGCGAACTTCTTTTGGTATTCCTATAATCATTGACTTCTATCCTCCGCAATCGTTATCTTGAACAGGTTCCGGCTTGCCTTATGTTGTTCAGCTCATATCATGGTTGAGCATCTGCTGGGCCGATTGGTTCCTTAACCGGCAAGTGTAACGTTTTTCTTTGACGACATGGAGATAAAAAGTGAGTAATGTCAGGCATTGCAGACTGTTAATTCTGGGTTCCGGCCCTGCCGGTTACACGGCTGCAGTGTATGGTGCACGCGCCAACCTTAACCCTGTCATCATCACGGGTCTGGAGCAGGGCGGCCAGTTGATGACCACAACCGATGTCGATAACTGGCCCGGCGATCCTCGGGATTTAACCGGCCCCGCCCTGATGGCACGTATGCAGCAGCATGCCGAGCGATTCGATACCGGGATTATCTTCGATACCATTACCGCCGTCGATTTTTCAGAGCGCCCCTTCAGGCTCACTGGCGATACGGGAAATTACAGTTGTGATGCGTTGATTATTGCCACCGGAGCTTCCGCCATGTATCTCGGTCTGGAATCTGAACAGACTTATCGTGGCAGGGGTGTGTCGGCCTGTGCGACCTGTGACGGTTTTTTCTATCGTAACCGCAGGGTGGCGGTGATTGGTGGTGGTAATACGGCTGTTGAAGAAGCACTATATCTTTCCAATATCGCTGAGCATGTCACCGTCATACACCGCCGTGACAGGTTCCGCTCCGAAAAGATCCTTCAGGATCAAATCCATGAGAAAGCTGAGCACGGCAACATCACCATTGAGTGGAACAATGTTCTCGACGAGGTGCTGGGCGATGAGGCCGGCGTTACCGGTATTCGTATCAAAAGTGTAAAAGATAATGTCAGCAGGGATATTGATGTGCATGGCGTGTTTATCGCCATAGGGCATAAGCCCAATACGGCCATTTTTGAAGGCCAGCTCGAAATAGATAATGGCTATATCCGGGTCAATTCCGGTTGTTCCGGTAATGCGACGCAGACAAGCGTCGCGGGCGTCTTTGCGGCGGGTGACGTTATGGATCATATTTATCGTCAGGCGGTTACCTCCGCCGGAACAGGCTGTATGGCGGCTCTTGATGCCGAAAAATTCCTCGACCAGATGGAAGCCGATTCCTGAGCGTCCATGAACATCCACCGGCGTCGATCATCCGGCAGTCGATGTCGGCTTTTACCATCTGCCTTTCTTTGTCTGGCACAGTTGATCATTTCTCCAGCACTGTCCGCTACCCCTGCTGATGGTGAGTGGCATATCAAAATAAGGGAATTATAAGGGAGAGTTGACAAATGGTTTGGATTGTGTTATACTGTATTTGTAAGTCGATATACCGCCTAAACGAACAAGGTATATCGCCGGCCTTCGGGAATGGGGCTGCTGCACGTGGAGATGGCGTTGAGGTAAGACGGTCTATGAAGCGTGAAATGGATTGGAAAGTTGGCTTTGTCAACTCTCCCTTATAATTCCCCAAAATAACCGGTACCAATCTTTTCTTTTATGGCACGCGCATACTGACAGCCGGATTGAAACAACGCTGGCAGGTCGATATGGAGATACATATCAGGGACGGTCAGTTTGATGCCGGCAGTGGTCGCGGCAGTCTGCTCGGCAAGCCTGAACCTTATTCCAGGCCGGAGAAAATGTTTAATTGCAGGGCTATTGAAGGCAGCTATCTGGATCGTGGACTCAATACCGTGGAGATGCCTCACATGCGCTACGAAGGTTTTCCGGTCGCCGGAAAAATTGTTAATGGTGATATCATCCTGGAGCCGGGTGTTGAATATATCGGTAACTTTATTGCCATGATGTATGAGTGCAGTACAACGGATCGGTTGGCCGATGTCTGGTTGGAGCGGGGAAGGCTGTCTGCAACCGAGCGTGCCAAACGTCTGGGCGCGACAGTTGCAATGGATGGCAGCCGTGCAACCGTCAAAATCAAGGAAATACAGTCCATGGCGCCCAGAGGTGCCATGCAGCTTCCTCTCACTGATGGTCACCGGTTTCGCCTGTATGATCAGGCTGCCATGAGCGAGGTTGAATACAGTGTAAGCAGGCTGAAACAGGCCGTGCCTGCGGGAAGGAAGGGTAAAAATGCTCCGGTTTTAAGGAACTCTGAATGAATCAGGGTTTCTTTAGTATATCGGGTTTTATTACTCGGCATGATGAACGCCGTTGTCTCAAATGATTTCCAGAGAGTACCCATGAGAGTCTTTAAATTAATGGTATTGTTGTTGGCAGTTGCTCTTTTCGGAGCGGGCGGTCAGGTTTTTGCCCAGCAACAGGAAAGCACTGCTGTTGGGCAGGAGGCAGATGCTCCCGACCCGCAACATGAAGTCGCCGAGGACGACGAAGAACCTGATTGTGATTAGCAGGTATTGCTTTCCCTGTTCCCCTTGTCCGGCGGCATATTCCAGACCGCTGGTTTTTTGCCATAACAGTTTTTGTCGGCAGGCCGGTTGTCAGTAAAAGCTGATCATCAGGCCTCAGGGTGTTGTTCTGTATTTTGCGGTGGCTGTCGAGTCCATGCGCCGAAGCCCCGGTTAATCAATTTCAACACTGCTGCTGCCGCTATCATATCCTCTGTTCGGGAATTTGCGGTAGCGCTTTGCCCAGCCGTTCCATGGGCCGTTATTGATGTTCCAGTTCCAGGGAAGAATCTCGTAGTTTTCTGTCCTGTTCCATGGGTATCTGTCTTTGTGCCAGCCCTGCCATGGCATGGTCCTGCCTCCGTTACCCCGGTATCGCCCATTGCCGGGCCATGGCAGATTGCTGCTGCTCCAGTTGCCTGACCAGGGAGTGCGCTGGCTGCCAAATCGGTTCATGTGACTTGCTGGTGGATATCCGTAGGGTTGACCATGGCCCGGTGGCATATGGTAGCCACCGGGTATGGGCATATTATATGGATTGAATGTCGGAACAGGCATGAACTGCGGTGCCGGTCCTCGCATCACAGGATCGTTGCCCTGCTGCGCCTGGGTCGGTGCCATGCTCGTTGCCATGACCAGCGCACTGGCCAGGATATAAATATAACGATGTATCGACATCTTCATTCCTCTTGAAATAATGGTTCAATCTTGCATCGGCTGCTTGCCGGTTATCCAGCCGCAGGTTGATATTACGACACTAGCATTTTCGTCATGTTCGATGCAATGTTGTGCGTAAAGTCCCCGGGTGAAAAACTGACTGGACTCGCCCTGTTGGATTTCCAGATGGTTGTATTGTCAGGAAAGCTCTGATTAAATACGAGTTGCCTGCGATACACAGATGTATCGCCATACACAGGGGCCAGAGTCGGTAAAAACTTACCATTACTTTTGCAAGAAAAATAAAAAGCACTTTTTTGTTTTGCACTATCTGAACAAGTCCGGCAGGACCTTGTCAGAGTTTCTCTGGAATTTTTTGCTCCGATAACACACACGAAGTTGATATGGATTCATACCTTTTCAAAATAGTCTTTTTGATCACTGCATGGCTGGTTTCTACTGTTGCCATGTCGCAGATGCCGCCGGCCTTGGTGCAGGTTGCTCCGGCTCGAACGGTTTCCATTGTCCCGGTTCAGGATGTGCCGGCGACAGTTTACAGTGTCAATCGTGCGCATATCGCGGCTGAGGTTGATAGCAGACTGCTGGAGATTTTGCAGGCTGGTGCTGCGTTTGAGCCGGGCGATGTGCTGGCGCGGTTGGATGGGGAAGATTATATGATCAACCTCGAAGAGGCACAGGCAGTTGTCAGTCGGGAGCAGGCCCGTCTGGAATATCTCGATAAGGAGGTCAGCCGTTTAACTGGCTTGTCAGAATCTGATCATGCCTCAAAGAGGCAGCTTGAGCAGGCTCAGTCTGAACGTGATATGAGTATGCAGGAGCTGCAAGCCGGTAAAGCACGGCTTAGGCGTGCCCGCTTTGATCTTGGGCGGCTCAATATCAAGGCACCTTTTGGCGGTATTGTCACTCGGCGTATCAG